>NZ_ASPS01000020.1:0-271720 GCF_000517865.1 Paenibacillus sp. FSL R7-269 | reverse complement strand
GACCGCTGACGGTGAACTTGTCCAGCTGTGGCAGGCTGCGGAGCAGCCGGTTCTCCAAGCCTTCGTTCATATCCTGTATCGTGTGCAGCTCCGCAGCGGAACGCGTGGAGAGCACATGGCGCAGCGGCCTGGAGAAGTCTTCAAGCAGCACTGGCCCCCGGCCTGCGGCGCGCTCCCGCTCCAGGATGGACAGGGCGTACTCCGGCATGTAAGCCTCCGGTGATCCGCCCTCCTGCAGCAGCCTGCGGATGGCTGTTGCACTGGCAATGGCCGACCCGCCCTCTAGCGGGTCGTGGAAGCCCGCGCCGGTACGCGGCACGGTTAAGGGCTTGATCGCGCTGCCCAGCCGCCTTAGCGCGATCAGGTAGTGCAGGCCGAGGCTGTTGTTGGGCTGCCGCAATATATCTTCGGCATCTTCCGGGTTCTCCTCTCCCATGAAAGAGGCCTTCCAGGCCGCCGCCGCAGCTGCGCTGTAGGCGGCCGGGAAGCCCGCGCCCTCAGAGAGGCGCGCGCGGATCTCCTCCTTAAGCGCGCTGCTCTCTTTGGCCAGGAAGGCGGCCAGAGGCAGCAACACGCCCAAAGTGCCCGCTTCGGAGCCGAAGCACAGGCTGTCGACGACGCCGGTCGCCTCCAGCAGGGAGACCGCTCCGAAGGCGAACCATTCCGCTGGCTGGACGGCGTACGCCACCGGCAATTCAATAACCAGATCGGCGCCCATAAGCAGCGCCATCTCGGTGCGGGCGCGCTTGCTGACCGCCGCCGGCTCGCCGCGCTGGGTGAACGGTCCGCTCATAATGACGACCGAGCGGTCCGCTCCCGATATTCTTTTGGCCTCGGTGAAATGATGGACATGCCCGTTATGTAAAGGGTTATATTCGGCTATAATACCTACAGTTGACACAGTTGCATCACGCCCCATTCTGGAATCTATAATGTATATCATAAATTGTCACGCCCCCTGAAACAATAAAAAGGGAAAGTGGTTGACAAAGTCAGGGAATAATAGGTATAATAAATTTTGTTTGTTTGGAGTGATAACGATGAACATTCACTTTCGCAAATTAGCGAATGCCGACGAGCCTCTGGTCCTCCACGAAGTTGTGGATGTCAGTGAGGTTGTCACAGGGCGCAAGGATATACTTGCTGTTGCACCACTCTCAGTAGACCTTAAAGCGCTGCCCGCGGGAACCGATAGTGTGAACGTGGTGGGAACACTGAGTGGAGAAGTGGACATGTTATGTTCACGTTGTCTGGGTGAGGTCAAGAGTAAGCTGAACATTCCTTTCGCTGAGACCTTCAAGTGGCTTAAGCAGCCAATTCTTCCGGAAGATGATGATGAGAATCTCATTTACATCAAAGATGAGATTGTGGATCTTATCCCGTATGTGGAAGGAAATTTCGTACTGCACTTACCGGATTCGGTATTGTGCAAGGCAGACTGTCTTGGTCTTTGTCAGAAATGCGGACAGAACTTGAACGAAGGCACCTGCAGTTGCGACAACACAGTGATCGATCCAAGACTCGCTGCGTTGAAAGGATTCTTTACCAAGCAAGATGACTAAGAACAAATCCCAAGGAATTGGGTTACAACAAAATCAGGAGGTGTCTAACAATGGCAGTACCACAACGCAGAACGTCCAAGACTCGCCGTGACAAGCGTCGTACTCACTTTAAACTGGTTGTTCCAGGTATGGTGAAATGCGAACAATGCGGAGAGCTGAAGCTTTCCCACCACGTATGTAAAGTTTGCGGAACATACAAAGCAAGAGAAATCATCAAACAATAGTTTGCACATAAGAGTAGCACTTCATCTGCCGGTGAAGTGCTATTTTTATGGAAAAAATGAAGCCGGGGTGGAGCTTGCATTCCTTGCACTGCGCGGGTTTTCAGGCACTTTTCAAGCCAAAGCTTTATTTTTGCGGCGGCATGCTTTATACTACATATTAGTACCTGGTTCTAAATGCTAAAGGATAACAGAGAATCATAACTACAGCGGCCACTCTTGCTGGCCGGTGAGCTGCACATCAGGCCTGTGCCGGGAGGTGAGCCGCTATCGAGCGGATGTCCAAGAAGGAACGTCAGCAGCAGCTGCTGGCTATAATTGAAGGGAACCCGTTTGTAACTGACCGGGAATTGACCCGCCAGCTGAAGGTGAGTATCCAGACGATCCGGCTGGATCGGCTGGAGCTGGGGATTCCGGAGCTGCGTGAGCGGATGAAGCAGATGGCAGAGCATTCCTATGATCAGGTGCGTTCCCTGCCAGTCGATGAAGTGGTCGGTGATATTGTGGATCTGCAGCTTGACCGGAGCGGAATTTCGATCTTCGAGATCCGCGATGAGCATGTGTTCTCCCGCAATGGAATTGCCCGGGGCCACTATGTCTTCGGTCAGGCGAATTCGCTGGCAGTAGCCATTATTAATGATGAGATTGCCTTAACGGCTTCGGCCGACATCCGGTTTGTGCGCATGGTCCGGCTGGGCGAGAAGTGTATAGCCAAGGCGCAGGTGCGGTCACTTGCGGGCCGGAACGGCAAAGCTGAAGTGGATGTGTTTACATATGTCGGAGAAGAGCTGGTATTTCAAGGCCATTTTATAGTGTATCGTTCAGCAACTGAAGAGTACAGCGAAGGGGGAAACCGGAGTGCGGATCGCCATTGATGCCATGGGCGGGGATAATGCTCCTGAATGTAATGTGGAAGGCGCGCTTGCAGCGGCTGCGGAGTGGAGTGATATAGAGATCGTGCTGGTCGGCGATGAAGCGCGGCTTGGGCCGCTGCTGAAGACTAAGCCCTCCAACGTTACTGTACGTCATGCGGGGGATGTGATCGGTTCGGATGAAGAGCCGGTGAAGGCGGTCCGCCGCAAAAAGGACTCATCCATGGTCGTAGCCGGACGGATGGTCCGCGAGGGTGAGGCTGATGCCATGATCTCCTCCGGGAATACCGGAGCGCTGATGACTACAGGACTTCTGGTAGTCGGAAGAATGGAAGGGATCGAACGGCCGGCACTGGCTCCGATGATTCCGACGCTGGATGATGTCGGTGTACTGGCCCTGGATCTTGGCGCCAATATGGATGCCAAGCCGCAGCATCTGGCACAGTATGCACTGATCGGCAGCATATACCGCAACAAAGTGCACGGCATTGCGAAGCCCCGGGTAGGATTGCTGAACGTCGGAGCTGAGCCGGGCAAGGGGAATGAATTGACTAAGGAAGCCTATCCGCTCCTTGAGGCGCTGCAGGGCATTCATTTTGTCGGCAATGTGGAAGCGCGGGATGTGCTCACCGGAAGCTGCGATGTGCTGGTCTGTGACGGCTTCGCCGGTAATATACTTCTGAAGACGCTGGAAGGAACGGCCGGCGCGATGTTCTCCCTGCTGAAGGAGCAGTTCAGCAAATCGCTTAAGACGAAGCTGGGTGCGGCGATCCTGATGCCGGAGCTTAGAAGCCTGAAGGGCAAGATGGATTATAAGGAACACGGCGGAGCACCGCTGCTCGGTCTTAGCGGCCTGGTAGTCAAGGGGCATGGTTCGTCCGACGGCAATGCGGTGAAGAATGCGGTAAGACAGGCGCGGATTGCATTGAAGGCGGATCTGGTGCCTAGTATATCGAAGGAAATTAGCGGGAAGTGAGTGAAGACATGAGACAATTACGTCCGGTAGGAATTATTGGAACTGGGAAATATGTACCTGAGAAAGTATTAACCAACAGCGATCTGGAGAAGATCGTCGAAACGAATGATGAATGGATTGTCAGCCGTACAGGAATCCGGGAACGGCATATTGCGGCACCGGAGCAGGCTACCTCTGATCTGGCCTATGAAGCGGCCCTGAAGGCACTGGAGTCCGCAGGCATGAAGGCCGAGGAGCTCGATCTGATTATAGTCGCTACAGTTACACCTGACAGTGCCTTCCCGTCCACAGCTTGCATTCTTCAGGACAAGCTGGGAGCCAAGAACGCAGCCGCCTTTGACCTGTCGGCAGCCTGCTCGGGGTTTGTCTACAGCCTGGCTACGGCTACCGGCTTTATCCAGAATGGAATGTATAACAATGCGCTGGTGATCGGTGCGGATACACTGTCGCGTATTACAGACTATACAGACCGCAACACCTGCGTGCTGTTCGGTGACGGTGCCGGTGCGGTAATCGTCGGCGAGGTTCCGGAAGGACGCGGCTTCCAGTCCTTTGATCTTGGGGCAGAAGGCTCTGGCGGCAGCCTGCTTAATCTTGAAGCTGGCGGCTCGCGCCTCCCGGCTTCCCAGCAGACCGTAGAAGATAAGAAGCACTTCATCTATATGAATGGCCGCGAGGTCTTCAAGTTCGCAGTACGCATCATGGGATCGGCTACGGAGCGTGTGCTTACCAAGGCGGGATTGTCTAAGGAGAATATCGACTTGTTCGTGCCGCATCAGGCCAACATCCGGATTATTCAATCCGCTATGCAGCGTTTGGATCTGCCGCCGGAGAAGGTTGTAGTCAACGTTGATAAATACGCAAATACCTCTGCAGCCTCCATTCCGCTGGCTCTTGTAGAAGCAGCCGAGGAAGGCCGGATGAAGGCCGGAGATGCTGTGCTTATGGTCGGCTTCGGCGGCGGACTTACCTGGGGCGCTTCCGTGCTGATCTGGTAAGAATCGGGGCATTAATAATAGCAACGCGCAGCAGCTCGATCCGGAGAATATCCGGGTTGACTGCAGTTAAAGGGAAGGAGCTTTATACCTCATGAGCAAAATCGCATTTGTCTTTCCCGGTCAGGGTGCACAGGCAGTCGGTATGGGTAAGGATGTATATGAAGCATTGCCTCAGAGCCGTGCAGTCTTTGAAAAGGGTGACGAGGTGCTTGGATTTCCGCTGAGCGGGCTTGTATTTGAAGGGCCGGACAGCGAGCTTAAGCAGACGGTGAATACGCAGCCGGCACTGGTTACGGCCAGTGTGGCTTATCTGGAAGCGCTAAGCGGCCTTAAGGTTACGCCGGATTATGTGGCAGGCCACAGTCTCGGTGAATATAGCGCTCTTGTGGCAGCCGGCGTGCTGTCCTATGAAGATGCTGTAAGGCTGGTCCGCCTGCGCGGACAATTCATGGAAGAAGCCGTTCCCGGAGGACAGGGGGCTATGGCAGCTGTGCTTGGAGCAGACCGTGAAGGGCTTACGGAATTATGCCGTAGTATTACAGCGGCGGGTACTCCCGTTGAACTGGCGAATGTCAATTGTCCGGGACAGATTGTGGTCTCCGGTTCCGTGGCCGGTGTCGGTGAGGTGATCCAGCGTGTGAAGGAAGCCGGGGGCAAACGGGCGATTCCGCTGGAGGTTAGCGGGCCGTTCCACTCCTCATTAATGAAGGGTGCGGCTGAGCGGCTGGCTGCTGAGCTCGACAAGGTAACCTTCAATGCTCCCGCTATGCCGGTAGTGGTCAATGTGACTGCTGCTCCGGTGACAGACCCGGAAGAAATCCGCAAGCTGCTGGTAGAACAGGTGTATTCTCCGGTACTCTGGCAGGATAGCGTGGAATGGCTTATTGGCGCAGGGGTAGATACTTTTGTAGAGATCGGTTCCGGCAGTGTGCTGTCTGGCCTGATCCGCAAGATTGACAGGAATGTCAAGGTTGTGAATATCAACAGTCTGGAGAGCGTGCAGGCTGGCTGGTAAGCAGCTTGGGCCTAGCCGCAGCCGCATGATTATCGAAGGGGGACAACATAGCATGTTTGCAGCACTAAAAGGTCAGACCGCCCTTGTAACCGGAGGGTCCCGGGGGATCGGCCGCAGCATAGCCTTGGCACTGGCTGCTCATGGCGTGAAGGTCGCGGTGAACTATTCCGGCAGTCTTCAGGCGGCTGAAGAGACCGTGGCCCGTATTCACGAGCTGGGCTCGGAAGGAATCGCTCTGCAGGGAAATGTCGGCAGCAGCAGTGACGCCGAGAACCTGGTCAAACAGGTTATCCAGACCTGGGGGAAAATCGATATTCTGGTGAATAATGCGGGCATTACCCGGGATAATCTGATTATGCGCATGAAAGAGGAAGAATTCGATCAGGTCATCGAGACGAATCTGAAGGGCGTCTTCAACTGCCTGAAGGCAGTAACCCGCCCGATGATGAAGCAGCGTTATGGCCGGATCATCAATATTTCTTCGGTCGTGGGTGTGACGGGGAATCCCGGACAGGTGAACTATACCGCTGCCAAAGCAGGTGTAATCGGCATGACGAAGTCTGCGGCCCGCGAGCTGTCTTCACGTGGAATCACCGTGAACTGCATCGCGCCCGGCTTCATTGATACCGACATGACCCGCGAGTTGTCCGATGAGGTTCGCAGCGAGCTGATCAAGGGGATTCCCTTGGGAGAGCTTGGGCGGGCGGAGGACATTGCGAATGCGGCGGTATTCCTGGCTTCGGAAGGGGCGGCCTACATGACAGGCCAGACGCTTCATGTGGATGGCGGAATGTATATGTAAGGCTTCGCAGGGCATCAGATCATTACGGGGGAAGATGGACAGAGGCGGCCAGGGCAGCGTTTTTTATGCTCTATGGTATTTTGACTTCATATCTCGTATAATACCAAAAGAGGAGGTGAACCGGATGTCCGATGTATTAGAGCGTGTAACACGCATTGTCATCGACCGCTTAGGTGCCGATGAAGCAGAGGTAACATTAGAAGCGTCTTTCAAAGATGATTTAGGTGCTGATTCTCTTGATGTTGTAGAATTGGTAATGGAATTGGAAGATGAATTCGACATGGAAATCTCTGATGAAGATGCAGAGAGAATTACGACCGTGGGTGAAGTTGTGAAGTACATACAATCTCATACCTAGAGTCATATGATTGAGGGTCCCGTTCCTGTCAGGGCGGGACTTCTCCTCATTTTACGGTTCTTTAAGCCAAGCATCCGCGAAGTGGTGCATGAGCATCTTGATAAAGATAATAACAGAACCGCAGATTAACTAATCTTGCGGCGACTGCAGTTTATATAGACATCTGGCATGTTTGCGTTTACAAATTGTAGAGGTACACAGCCTATAGACGGGGTGATTATGTTTGAATCATAGAGTAGTTGTAACTGGTATGGGTGTAATGACTTCGCTGGGTAAGGATCTTGAGACGTTCTGGGATAGCCTCATGAGCGGCAAGTCCGGAGTATCCCTGGTTGAAGCTTTTGATGTCAGTGAATATCCAACACGAATCGCTTCTTCGGTCAAGGATTTCGATGCGGAAGCACGCTTCGGCCGCAAGGAAGCCCGTAAGATGGACCGGTTCGTACAATTCGCGGTTGCTGCCGGTGAAGATGCGCTGAAAGACAGCGGACTTACGATCGGTGAAGATATTGATGCAGAGCGGATCGGGGTATCTGTCGGTTCCGGAATTGGCGGCCTGGGCACATGGGAGGATAACCACAACCTGCTGCTCGAAAAAGGCCCGAAGCGGGTCAGCCCGTTCTTCATTCCGATGATGATTGCCAACATGGGCTCCGGCCAGCTGTCGATCAACCTCGGGGCCAAGGGACCGAATACAACGACAGTGACCGCTTGTGCGACAGGCAGCCACTCCATCGGGGAATCCTTCCGTCTGATCCAGCGCGGTGATGCGGATGCGATGATCTGCGGCGGTGCGGAAGCGACCATTCGTCCTACAGGAATGGCAGGCTTTTGTGCAATGAGAGCCATGTCTACCCGCAATGACGAGCCGGAGAAGGCCAGCCGACCGTTTGATGTGGACCGTGACGGTTTCGTCATGGGCGAGGGTGCGGGAATCCTGATTCTCGAATCCCTGGAACACGCAGAGAAGCGCGGAGCCAAGATCTATGCCGAAGTAATCGGGTATGGTCTCAGCGCCGATGCCCACCACATGACGGAGCCTGATCCTGACGGTGCAGCACGCTGCATGAAGATGGCGATCCGTGATGCCGGCATTAATCCTGAGGATATCGACTACATCAATGCGCATGGTACATCTACACCTGTAGGGGATAAATCAGAGACAGCCGCTGTCAAGAAGGCGCTCGGAGAGCATGCGTATAAGGTAGCGATCAGCTCGACCAAGTCGATGACAGGCCACTTGCTTGGCGCTGCCGGCGGGGTGGAAGCGATTATCTGCGGGCTGTCCCTGCAGAAGAACATGATTGCGCCTACCATCAATTTGGACAACCCTGACCCGGACTGCGATTTGGACTATGTTCCGAATGTGCCACGTCAGGCGGAGCTGAATATAGCGATGTCGAATTCCTTCGGATTCGGGGGACATAACGCGACCGTTATTCTCAAAAAATATAATAAGTAAGGGGAGACAGTGCAGTGAAAGGAGACCTGAAGCAGTTACAGAGCCAACTTCAAATCCAATTTCACGATCCTGTACTTCTGAAGCAGGCTTTCACCCATGCATCATATGTGAACGAACACCGGTTCAATCAGCATCAGGACAACGAGCGCCTGGAGTTCCTGGGTGATGCGGTGCTTGAGCTGACGGTGTCCGAATATCTGTATAATCTGCTCCCGGACAGACCCGAAGGAGAATTGACCAAGCTGCGTGCTGCGATTGTCTGTGAGCCGTCGCTGGTCCGGTTCGCCGAGACCTTGGGCTTCGGGCGGTACGTACTGCTGGGAAAAGGGGAAGAGCTTACGGGCGGGCGTACCCGCCCGGCTCTGCTGGCCGATGTGTTCGAAGCCTTCGTGGGAGCGCTCTATCTCGATCAGGGCCTGGAAACGGCCCGAAGATTCCTGGATAATCACGTATTCCCGCTGGTTGAAACCGACGGTAAGCTGCAAATGCAGATGAGCGACTTCAAGACAGAGCTTCAGGAACTGATACAGCATCATGGATTGGGTACGCTGGAATATCGGATTATTGAAGAACGCGGACCGGCGCATGAGCGTGAGTTCGTCTCAGAAGTATATATGGCCAGCCGTTCACTAGGCAGCGGCAGCGGCCGCTCCAAGAAGGAAGCGGAACAGCAGGCAGCGGCAGCGGCGTTATTGCTTCTGAAGGAAGACGGTGCCTGAAGGCAGATTTGAACATTTGGAATGCGGAGTAGAGCAGCAATGGTCTGAATGCCGGCGGTTCGGCGGAAGTCAGACTTTTGCTGCTCTTTTTCGAAATATAAGAATTTATCTGTTTCACGCGATAAATTATCCTTCTATTTCTCGCTGAAACGGTACCGTCCTTTAAAAGGACGGCAAAACTGTTTCCACTTAAAAGGTCAGAAATCATATGTTTTGAGGAATCAGGTGCACCACTTTATGGGGTTGTTTTGGCAAGGAAACACTATGGTATAATGGGTCAGAGGTGAATAACGAGTTATGTTTCTGAAACGGATTGAATTAGCAGGCTTCAAATCATTTGCCGACAAAACGGAGATGGAATTTGTACGCGGAATAACGGCTGTAGTCGGCCCGAATGGAAGCGGCAAAAGTAACATATCCGACGGCATCCGCTGGGTGCTTGGGGAGCAGAGTGCCAAATCCCTGCGCGGCGGCAAGATGGAGGATATTATATTTGCCGGAAGTGATGCCCGCAAGGCGGTCAACTACGGTGAGGTCTCGCTGACGCTGGATAACGAGGATCATGTGCTGCCGCTGGATTTCAGCGAGGTGACCGTGACCCGGCGTGTCCACCGCAGCGGCGACAGTGAATATCTGATCAATAAGCAGGCCTGCAGGCTGAAGGATATTACGGAGCTGTTTATGGATACCGGTATCGGCCGTGAAGCCTATTCAATTATCGGACAAGGCCGGATTGAAGAGATTCTCAGTACCCGATCGGAAGACCGAAGGGGGATATTTGAAGAGGCCTCAGGTATTGTTAAATATAAGTCACGCAAAAAGGATGCCGGCCGCAAGCTCGATGAGACCGAGCAGAATTTGCTGCGGATTCATGACCTGATCAGTGAGCTGGAAGATCAGGTGGGACCGCTGAAGGATCAGTCCGAGAAGGCGATAAGATACAAGGAGCTGCGTGAGCAGCTGAAGCATCTGGAGATTTCGGTATATGTGCATCAGATCGAAGGCATACATACATCCTGGCAGGAGGGCAACGCCCGCCTGGAGGTGCTTAAGACAGAGCAGCTGGAGCTGTCCACTGTAGTCTCTGCTCATGATGCCAAGCTGGAGAGCGGCCGGGCGGAGCTGCGGAGTCTGGAGCAGGAAGTGGAGAAGCTGCAGGAACAGTTGCTGCGCAGCAGCGAAGCCAACGAGAAGAGCGAAGGCTACGGAGAGCTGCTGAAGGAGCGCCGCAGGAATCTGGAACAGAACCGGGAACAGCTCATGCAGACTCTGGGTTCTGTAGGCGAACGTTCCGAGGGGCGGCAGCGTGAGCTGGCCGAGCTGGAGCATAAGCTGAAGCAGACCAGGCAAGCGCTGGAGGAGCTGCGGGCACAGCTGGCGGATGAGGAATCGAAGCTGCAGGGTGTGGCCGGAGGCATCAGCCAGAGCAAGGAAGAGAAGCTGAAGAGTGCTCTGCTTGAGCTGATGAACCTGATGGCCCAGGCGCGCAACGAGATCCGCTATGCGGATCAGCAGAAGGAGAGCCTGGAGCGGCGGATGAGCCGCAGCCAGGAAGAGAGCGGCAAGTGGACAGCACGGCTGGAGGAGCTGGTCTCTGCACAGAGCGGGCTGAAGGATAAGATTGCCGGGCTCGGCAAGGAAATCGGCCTGCTACGCGGCGCGTACATTACGGAGAGTGAGCAGACCGGCAAACGGCAGAAGCTGCTCGAAGAGACGCAGAGCGGCCTGCGCAAATGGGAGCAGAAACGCGAAGCCCAGGTGTCCCGGCATGAGACGATGAAGGAAATGCAGGATGATTTTGACGGCTTCATGCTTGGGGTCAAAGAGGTGCTCAAGGGCGCGCGCAAAGGACAGCTAAGCGGTGTACACGGGGCAGTTGCCGAATTGATCTCCGTTCCCGAGAAGCTGGAAATGGCGATTGAGACCGCCATGGGCGCTTCCTTGCAGCACGTGGTTATGGAGAATGAAGCGTTGTCCCGGCAGGCGATCGCTTTCCTGAAGCAGCGTCAGCTCGGGCGGGCGACCTTCCTCCCGCTGGATGTTATCCGGCCCCGGCAGATTACCGGCAGTGACCGCAGCACAGTTCAAGGTGCCGAAGGATTCGTGGGTATTGGTTCGGAGCTGGTCGGCTATGATGAGAAGTATGGAAGTATTATCGGAAGCCTGCTCGGCAATGTCGTAATCGCTGAGAGTCTGGAGCAGGCGAACCGCATTGCGGCCAAGTGCCAATATCGCTACAGAGTAGTTACACTTGAAGGCGATGTGGTCAATGCAGGCGGTTCGATGACCGGCGGCAGCCAGCATAAGAAGAATAACAGCCTGCTTAGCCGCAAGCGTCAGCTTGACCAGCTCTCCGGCGAGATTGAAGAAAGCGAGCAGCAGATTACCAAGCTGAAGCAGGGGATCAGCCGCCTGCGCGCCGAACAGGACAAGGGCTCCCAGAAGCTGGAGCAGCTTCGGCATGACGGTGATGAGAAGCGGCTGGAGGAACAGCGCGTATCCGGTGATCTGAAGCAGCTGGAGCAGGAGCTGCGGCATGTGCAGGAGCAGGTCGAGGGCGCAGGCGCAGAGCGCAGCGGCTTCGAGCAGGAGGTACGCGGACTGGACGAGGCCCGCAAGCAGGCCGAAGCTGAGCTGGCCCGGCTGGAGAAGGAAGAGCAGGAGGCGCATGCGGCGATCCGCAGTGCCGAATCGGACCGCAAGGCGAATGAATCGGCTAAGGAAGAGCTGCAGGGCAAGCTGACCGGGATGAAGGTTACGGAGGGCAAGCTGGATCAGGAGATCTTCTCGCTGGAGGAGCAGCTGCGGCGGATGAGGCAGGACGCCGGCTCCCAGGAGAAGGAGCTGCGCCAGAGCCGCAGTCTGCTTATGACCATCGAGCAGGATCTGGAAGAGAATGCACGGGAGACCGTGAAGCAGAAGGAAGAGGTCAACAGTCTGCGGCTGAGCAAGGAAGATACGTCAGCGAGGCTTGACCTGGCCCGTGCCGACCGTGCGGCGATCTCGCGCAAGCTGGAGCTGGCCGAAGGCGAGACCAAAGACCAGCGTCAGGCGCTCCGGGCGGTCGAAGACAAGCTCCGTTCCACGGAGGTTGCCGTTGGCCGGCTCGATGTGGAGCTGGACAATATCCTCCGCAAGCTGAGCGATGACTACGAGCTGAGCTACGAGCTGGCGAAGCAGCGTTACCCGGTGCCGGAGGATGTGCCTGCGGCACAGCTGGAGGTGCAGCGTCTGAAGCGCAGCATCTCCGGTCTGGGCGAGGTCAACCTGGGCGCGATTGAAGAGTATCAGCGGGTGCATGAACGGTATACTTTTCTCAGCGGGCAAAAGGATGATCTGGTGGAAGCCAAAACAACGCTGTATCATGTCATCCATGAGATGGAAGAGGAGATGTCGAAGCGCTTCAAGCAGACCTTCGATGCCATCCGCCGCGAGTTCGGCACGGTGTTCACGAAGCTGTTCGGCGGCGGCCGGGCAGATCTGCAGCTGCTGGACCCTGAGCATATGCTCGATACAGGGATTGATATCGTTGCCCAGCCGCCGGGCAAGAAGCTGCAGAACCTCCAGCTTCTCTCCGGCGGAGAACGCGCCTTGACCGCGATGGCTCTGCTGTTCGCTATTCTGCAGGTCAAGCCGGTGCCGTTCTGCGTGCTGGATGAGGTGGAAGCGGCGCTGGATGAAGCCAACGTGGTACGCTTCGCCCAGTATCTGCGTGAGTTCTCGGAGCAGACGCAGTTCATCGTAGTGACCCACCGCAAGGGAACGATGGAGGAAGCCGATGTGCTCTATGGCGTGACGATGGAGGAAGGCGGCGTATCCAAGCTCGTATCGGTGCGGCTGGAGGATGAAGAGGCTGAGATAGCTTAACGATATAGATTGAACAAAAAATTTAAGTTAAAGGAAAAGTGGCTGAGGGGAGTTTTGGAACTGTAGGAGCGGTAGCGACCGCCTAAAAGCTTTCCGTAGGAAAGCTAGCATCGGAAGCATCAGCAGTCTGCGGATTTCAACCGTTAAAAACGGTATAAGATCATGAAATCTGTAGACAACAGCGGCCGGAAGTCCAAAACTTCTCTGGAGTCACGGCTAATCCCAAAACATAAAAAAATAGTTCGATTTATATAGATGCAGGATTCATGAAGTGATCCCTATAACCCTTTAGGAGGAAGCATAAGCATATGAGTTTTTTCAAAAAACTGAAAGACAGCATCTCCGGCAAAACGGAAAGCGTAACGAAACAGTTCCGCGACGGTCTGGAGAAAACACGCAAGGGCTTCGTTGAGAAGGTCTCTGATCTGATTATCCGCCGCAAAAAGATAGATGAAGAGTTCTACGAAGAGCTGGAAGAAATTCTGATCGGCGCTGATGTGGGCGTGAATACGGTCATGAATCTGGTGGAGGAGCTGCGCGCCGAAGTGAAGCAGAAGCGGATCGAGGATGCGGCAGAGCTTCAGCCGATTCTCTCCCGCAAGCTGATGGAGCTGCTTCGCGGCGATGACGACAACAGTCTGAACGAGAATCCAGACGGCATTACCGTGATCCTGTTCGTTGGTGTTAACGGAGTCGGGAAGACGACGACCATCGGCAAGCTGGCGCACCGCTACAAGCAGGAAGGCAAGAAGGTTCTGCTGGCGGCAGGCGACACCTTCCGTGCCGGAGCTATTGAACAGCTTGAGGTGTGGGGCAAGCGTGCCGGAGTTGATGTTATTAAGCAGCAGTCGGGCTCGGACCCGGCAGCGGTGATGTTCGATGCGGTTCAGGCTGCCAAGCAGCGCAGTGTGGATGTACTGATCTGCGATACGGCAGGCCGGCTGCAGAACAAGAGCAATCTGATGGAAGAGCTGAACAAGATCTTCCGTGTCATCCAGCGCGAGATTCCAAGCGCCCCGCATGAGGTGCTGATGGTGCTGGATGCGACCACCGGGCAGAATGCGCTGACTCAAGCCAAGCTGTTCGGCGAGAAGAGCGGTGTGACTGGTCTCGTACTGACGAAGCTCGACGGTACGGCGAAGGGCGGTATCGTGGTAGCGATCCGCCAGGAAATGAACCTGCCGGTGAAGCTGGTCGGTCTCGGCGAGAAAATGGAAGATCTCCAGCCGTTCGACTCCGACCAGTTCGTGCACGCCCTATTCGCAGGCATGATCTCGGAAGAAGCGAATCCGGAAGAATAACTGCTCATGCTTGTATTTGAAGCAGTGAAGGCAGAGTTGACCAGATAACCAGTGAAGGCCGAATAACGGCTATTGCAGCCTCCCTAAGGAATGGTTCATTCCCGGGGAGGTTTTTTGTAGTTCTCCAGTTCATCAATATATTAAAAATACATTATATGAAAAATTCATAATAGTAATGCTTGTCAGCACTCCGGCATACAATTGGATGTGGAATAAATGCAACGCGCCCCCAAAAGCAAGTTTAAGAGAAAGGAAGCGATTTCAAACCGTAGTATGGTTCAGAAACTCCATTTTGCTGTTATATATATTGACATGGATAATATTATTTACGTATTATGAAGGTAGTAAATCATATTTTTGTGGTGAATTTTTATATTTTGAACTTATTTGTTAAGAAACATAACACATTATACTGATCCGAGAGGAGTCGGGCTCATGTCCAAACTAGATCCTTTGCCCGGTCTGTCACCGTATCCGCTGCAGCATTTCTATGATGAGATGTATGCGGATGAACGGAACGTCCGGCCTCATTACAAGCATGTGAACCGCATGTTTTCCGGGATGAGCCCCGAAGAGCTGCAAGACAAGCAGAAGCTGATGCAGCGTCGGATGATGGAAGAAGGTATTACTTTTACGCTGTATAACCCGGCACAGGATCAGCCTATGGAGCGGACGATTCCGTTTGACATGATTCCGCGCATTATCCCCAAGGGGGAATGGGAACGGCTGGAGGCGGGCATCGTGCAGCGTATTACGGCACTGAATCTGTTCATTCATGATATTTACCATGAGCAATACATCGTGAAGGACGGCATAGTGCCGCGGCGGATGATTATTTCGAACTGTTATTTCCGGCCGGAAATGTCCGGCCTCCGCGTGCCCGGCGGTGCGTACATCACCACTTCCGGAATCGATCTGATCCGGCACCATGACGGCGAGTATTATGTGCTTGAGGATAATCTGCGTACACCCTCTGGCTTCTCGTATCTGTTCAAAGGCAGATCACTCATGAACCAGTTGTTTCCTGAGTTGTCGTTTGCCAGCTCCATCCGCGATGTGGATCACAGCCTGAACCGTTTCCTCTCCGTGCTGCGCAGCCTGTCCCCGTCCCGGACCAAAGACCCGGTCATTGCTCTACTGACACCGGGGGAATACAATTCGGCTTATTATGAACATGCTTTTCTGGCACAGCAGATGGGGATCCATCTCGTTGAGGGCCGCGACCTGGTCGCGCAGGACCACAAAATCTACCTGAAGGTAATGAACGGGCTGCGCAAGGTAGATGTGCTGTACCGCCGGCTGGATGATGATTTCATTGATCCGCTTGCTTTTCAGCCCAGTTCGCTGCTTGGGGTTGCAGGTCTGATGAATGCCTACCGGGCAGGAAATATCGCGATTGCCAATGCGCCGGGAACCGGGGTAGCCGATGACAAGGCCATGTATGTGTATGTGCCGGATATGATCCGCTATTATCTCAATGAAGAGCCGATCTTGGGCAATGTGCCGACCTATCTGCTGTCACGGCCGCAAGAGCGCCAGTATGTGCTGGATCATCTGTCTGAAATGGTCGTGAAGGAGACATCTCTCTCCGGGGGCTACGGCATGCTTATTGGAAGTGAGGCGACGAAGGAGGAGCTCATAGACTTCCGGCTCAAAATACTGGCAGAACCCGAGCGTTATATCGCCCAGCCGATTATGTCGCTGTCCCGTGCGCCGGTCTTGTCAGAAGGCAACATGGCTCCGCGGCATATCGATCTGAGAGCATTTGTGCTGATGGGGGCTGACCGCAAGCCGCATGTCATTCCAGGGGGCCTGACCCGGGTGGCGATGCGTGAAGGCTCGCTGGTCGTGAACTCCTCCCAAGGCGGCGGAGTGAAGGATACCTGGGTAATGGCCTAGAGACTTTTCTAAGGTAAAGGGGTGGCTAGAATGCTGAATCGCAATGCGGAGGCTCTATTCTGGATCGGCCGGTATATTGAACGGGCTGAGAATCACGCCCGGCTGATCGATGTACATTACCATATCCAGCAGGAAGAGGATTTCCAGGAAGAGGGCCACAAGTGGTCGCGCCTGATTGACGCGCTTGGGGTGCGAGGCGAATATCTGCGGCAGTTTGAGAGCTTCAGCGAGCAGGATGTATTGTCCTTCATCACGCTGGATCTGGGGAATACCAACTCCCTGTTCTCCTGTGTGCATCAGGCTAGGAACAATCTGCGCACCCTGCGCCAGCATCTGCCGAGTGAGCTGTGGGATATTGTCAACGGCTTCAACCTGTGGCTGGGGGAGCAGTCAGTAGCGGATATCATGCGCGGTCCCCATCAATTCTATCAGCAAGTTAAGGAACGGGCGGCGATGTTCCTCGGTGCGGAGCAATCGGTGATGCTGCGGGGCAATGAATGGCATTTCATTGAGAGCGGCCGGTTCTTGGAGCGGGCAGAGAATACGACACGTATCCTGCAGACCGTCACGGTATCCTGCAAGTCGAAGGATATCAGCTCCATCTATACCCAGCTTCAGGCCGTGCTGAAATCGGTAAGCGGCTATCAGTCCTTCCGCCGGTATTATGCCGATGATATGTCGCCGGAGTGCATTCTGGAATTCCTGATTGTGAACCCGTTCTTTCCCCGTTCGATCCGTTTCTCGTTCCACAAGCTGGAGGAGCATCTGGCCAAGCTGGAGCTGGACACTACAGAGAAAGGCTCGGGGCATGAGAAGGTGATCCGGCAGGCGGGCAAGATCAAAGCGGAGCTGGATTATATGGAGAAGGATGAGATGTCCGGGGACCTGGCCCTGGATGTGCTGGAGTCACTAATGATATCCTGTCAGAGGCTCGGCAGAACGATGGACGGTGCTTTTTTTCGCCGTGAAGGAGTCTCGGTATGAAAATACAAATCAATCACACAACCACCTACAGCTACCCCGAGCCGGTGACGGACAGTGTCAATGAGATCAGGCTGACGCCGCGCACGAACTACCGGCAATCCTGCTATCACCATGAGGTGGAGGTGCATCCGGCGGCCAATCTGCTGACCTATGAGGATTTCTTCGGCAACCGGGTTCATGCCTATTCGGTGAATAAGCCGCATACGGAAATGGTGATCCACACCAAAGCTACCGTGGTCACGCTCGACAAGGCGCAAGGCACGGATCTGCCGCATATCCCGCTGGAGGAGCAGGTGAAGCTGCTGAATGACGAGAAGTTTCAGAACCGCTATATAGAGTTTATTCTGCCTACCCGGTACACCGAGGTGACGCCGGAGCTGGTGGAATTCGCGTCGCAGCATCCTTTTGAGGAAGCAGAAGATATGTATGAATGGATTAAGAAGCTGTCGTCCACGATCTATGAGCAGTTTACGTACGATCCTGAGGCGACTAGCGTCAATACTACGGTAAAAAGAGCACTGATGCTCAAGCGCGGAGTCTGCCAGGACTATGCGCATCTGATGATTGCGGTCTGCCGCAGTGTCGGCTTGCCCTCACGTTATGTGAGCGGGTACCATTTTGTCGGAGACCTGCAGGGGGGCAATGCCAACTTCGAACAGGCCTCACATGCCTGGGTGGAGACGCATATTCCGGGTACGGGCTGGCTGGGCTTCGATCCGACCAATAATGTTGAAGTGAACTGGCGGTATATCAAGCTTGGGCATGGACGGGATTATAAGGATATTGTTCCGGTCAAAGGCGTATACCGTGGAGGAGCGGGCAAACTTACGGTCAAGGTGGATGTACGGCAGCTGGAGAATTAAATACGTTAGAGGAGAGACCCCGCAGATGTGGGGTCTTTGCTGTTGCTGGTAAGCTGCACTTTGGGCATAGTTAGCAGATTTGCTGTGCATGTTGCACAAGGTTTGTGCAATTTTTTGCATAACATGATTATAATCAAGCACCAATTGGGTAATCTTGAAACAGAGCCATTACAAGCAGAATGGTATCCGCGGAAGGAGAGTGTACATATGAGCCCAAATATAGCAAAAAAGCAACGTTTTCAGGGGAAAACAGCCATAATTACAGGTGCGGGCTCGGGAATCGGCAGAGCGGCAGCGATCCAGCTGGCACGTGAAGGTGCGAATGTCGCCTTGTTCGATCTGGTGAACGAACGTACCTCTATCCTGGAACAGAAGCTGAACAAGCTGCGCAAGGACTGTGCATTAGCGATTGATGTGGATACTTCGGATGCCGGGCGGATGGAGGAAGCGGTGCGCAGAACCGTGGAGCATTTCGGAGGTCTGGATATTGTGTTCGCCAATGCAGGTATTAACGGAGTAGTCGGGCCGATTGAGGAGTTGAGCGTAACTGATTGGGAGAAGACCCTGTCGGTCAACCTCACAGGCACCTTTCTAACGCTGAAATACAGCATTCCCCATCTGAAGGCGAAGGGCAAGGGCAGCATTATTATTACCAGCTCGATCAACGGCAACAGCAGATTTACCAGCTTCGGCTGGTCACCATATAGTACCACTAAGGCCGGTCAGGTCGCTTTTGCCAAGATGGCTGCACTGGAGCTGGCTAAGTTCAAAATCCGTGTTAATGTCATTTGTCCGGGAGCGATTGCCACGAATATCGACGAGAGCACAGAGTGGAACGATGATGTGGAGTCGATTGTTATTCCAATTGAATTCCCTGAAGGAGCACAGCCGCTGGCAGACGGACCTGGCAAACCGGAGAATGTCGCCGATCTGGTTGCCTTCCTGGCCTCGGATGAATCCATTCATATTACCGGCTCGCAGATTGTGATTGACGGTGCGGAGTCGTTGCTGTCTTAGGCTTCGTCTGCATTATAAGAACTGACAAATAGCGATCCTTCGGGATCCAGAGACACTGCCATGAGTGGCGGTGTTTTTCTTTTGCGGCAAACAATCTAATTAGATGGTTGTAAAATAACAAACGAAATGATAATATATCTATATAAAAGTAAACAAAGGGTGTGATGATCCAGTTGACAGAAGAGAATGGGGCGGTGCGGATATCGGAGAAATTCTGGAATGCGTCCATTGCAGAATTGAAGCAGGGCTATAATGTGGAGACGGAAGAGCGGACGGAAAAGTACCATTGTCTGGTCTGCGGTGTTGCCTTCGAGAAGGGCTTGATCTATCAGGATGGCGGGCAGTATTACGAAGCGGAGAAGTTCGCCGCTCTGCATGTGGACAGGGTTCATGGCGGGATGTTTAACTGGCTGCTGACGCTGGACAAGAAGCTGAGCGGGTTAACCGAATTGCAAAAGGGGCTGCTGCAGGCCTTCCGCCAAAGTCTTAGCGATGCAGAAGCAGCCAAGGAGCTGGGAATCGGCAGCACCTCCACGGTGCGTAACCACCGGTTCACGCTTCGCGAGAAGGTGAAGCAGGCCAAGCTGTTTCTGGCGGTTATGGAGCTGGCTGAGGAGAAGCCGGGAGCTTCGTCTCCTTTTGTGAGTATTCCGCGTACGGCTGTGATGGTTGATGAACGGTTCGCGATTACCGAGCAGGAGAACGCCGATATTCTGGGCACCTATTTCAAACAAGGGCCGGACGGCCCGTTGTCAGAATTCCCTAAGCGGCAGAAGCGGAAGGCGGCTATTCTGCGCCATTTGCTGCAGCGTTTTGAGACAGGACGCAGGTACAGTGAGAAGGAAATTAATGCGGTGCTCGAAGCCGCTTACCCCGATTACGTGACGCTCCGGCGGTATCTGATCGATTACGGGCTGCTGGATCGTGAAGAAGACGGAAGCAGCTACTGGGTGAACTTATAACGGAGAGAAGAAGGGGAGAGAAGAAATGACGGACAAAACCAGACGCAAGGAATTGGGATATAATTATGCGCACTCGCACAGGCCGATGGGGGTATACCGGATTGTGAATACCGGCAACGACAAAATGTATGTGGGCAGCAGTCTGAATCTGGACGGGGTCTGGAATAAGCATAAGTTCATGCTGGATATCAAAGGCCATGACAATAAGGCGCTGCAGGAAGACTGGAATGAACGCGGTGAAGCGGGCTTCCGCTTTGAGGTGCTGGAGCAGATTAAGCCTGAGGAGGATTTCGTGGCGGATGTGCTGGAGCTGAAGAAGTACCGCAAGATGCTGCCGGACATGGAGAGTAAGTGGCTGGAGCAGCTGTCTCCTTACGGGGAGCGCGGCTATCATAAGCAAAAATAAACGGTAGCTGTAGCAGGGCAGCGGAAGGAATTTCATCAGCGGCTGTGGTAAAATGAGGGCAAAGCTGTGGCGGCAGATCAGCCGGATGTAATGAAGAAGAGATCCTCAGTTGCTGATGAAAGGTGCGGTGTATATGGCTATATTATCTTGGCTTGCAGAACAGAGAATTCAGGAAGCGATGCGCAGCGGAGAGTTCTCCAATCTGCCGGGGCACGGTAAGCCGCTTGCGCTGGAGGATCTCTCCGGCGTACCGGAGGAATTGCGGATGTCCTACAAGATTATGAAGAACGCCGGGCTGTTGCCGGAGGAAATGACGTTGCGGGCAGAGTGTGTAACACTCGAAGAGCTGCTGGTGGCTTGCCACCGCAGCGGCAACAGCACTGCCGGGGAACGCAAGGAGCTGGAGGGCAAGCTCTCGCTGAAGCGGCTGCGTCTTCAGATGCTTATGCAGGAACGGGGTCTTGAAGGCAATGCTGCATATGCGGATTACGGGGACGCGATCGGGCAGCAGCTGGCCGGGGTGGAACGGGATGGTGGTGAGTAGTTAGTGATATGGCAGGGCGACTGGGCGGATGGAAGATAGAAGAATAGTGAAAAGTGATATGAGATCTCCGGTTCATGGAACCGGGTTTTTTTTGTATGAAGATGCAGCGGTGAACCGCTTGATATCTGGAATGAATTCGCCGATGATAGGGAGATGGAGATTTAACTTAACTTTTAGCAGATGATGGAGAGATGAAATGAAGCAGCTTCCAATTATGCAGGTGCTCCCTGACCTGAAGAGAATTCTGATAGGCCGTGCAGCGGCGGTTCTGATTGCTGAGCCTGGAGCGGGGAAGACAACGGCGGTGCCGCCTGCTTTTTTGGAGGAGCCTTGGCTGGCCGGTAAAACTATTCTGATGCTGGAGCCCAGACGCCTCGCAGCCCGTTCGGCCGCAGCTTATATGGCTGCATGTCTGGGAGAGAGTGTGGGACAGACTGTAGGCTACCGTATGCGGATGGATACCCGGGTGGGGCGGAATACACGCATTGTTGTAGTGACGGAAGGCGTGCTGACGAGAATGCTCCAGAGCGATCCTTCGCTTGGGGATGTGGGGCTTGTGATCTTCGATGAGTTCCATGAGCGTAGTCTGCATGCGGATCTTGGACTGGCATTAGCGCTTGAAGCGCAGAGTGTGCTGCGTGAGGATCTGCGCATTCTGGTGATGTCGGCGACTCTGGACGGAGACCGCGTAGCTTCTCTGCTGGGGGAAGCGCCAGTCCTGCAATGCCCGGGCCGCACCTATCCTGTGGATACGATCTATATGCCTGAGGCAAGTAATGCTACTCCTGAGAAGTCTGCAGCTGCCGCTGTCCGCCGGGTGCTCGCTGAGCAGCCTGGGGATGTGCTTGTTTTTCTGCCCGGAGAGCGGGAGATCCGCCGGACGGAGCAGGAGCTGACGTCAGGAAGCCTGCCGCCGGGAACGGTGCTGCGGCCGCTCTATGGCCAGTTGCCGCAGCACCAGCAGGATGCGGCAGTGGCTCCTGCGGTCGAAGGCGAGCGGAAGGTTGTGCTGGCAACCTCCATTGCCGAGACGAGTCTGACAATAGAAGGGGTACGCACCGTGATTGACACGGGGCTTCGCCGGACGCAGGTATTCTCTGCGCGTACCGGCATGCCGCGCTTAACGACGGTGCCGGTCTCGAAAGCATCGGCCGACCAGCGGCGCGGCCGGGCAGGCCGCACAGCGCCGGGCGTCTGCTACAGGCTGTGGAGCCGGGAGGCACATGATCATCTGCCGGACGATAGCGTCCCGGAGATCATGGAGACCGACCTGGCGCAGCTCGCCCTGGAGCTGGCGCTCTGGGGCGTGCCGGAGCCGGGAGCGCTCGCCTGGCTGGACGCGCCGCCTGCCGCGCCTTACGCGCAGGCCACGGCGCTGCTGCGCCAGCTCGGCGCGCTGGACGCCGGCGGCGCCATTACGCCGCACGGCCGCAGCATGGCCGTGCTTGGCGCGCACCCGCGCATCGCGCATATGCTGCTGCGCGCGGCAGACCTTGCAGCTGCGCCGCTCGCCGCCAGGCTCGCTGCGCTGCTGCAAGAGCGGGACCTCTTCAAGGGTCCCGCGGCTCTAGATAGCGACCTCACGCTGCGCGTGGAGGCGCTGCTCAGGTTCGAGCGCTCCGCCAGCAGCGGCGGAGCGGACCCGGCGGCCTTGCGCGCGGTGCAGCGCGAGAGCCGCAGCTTCCTGGCGCAGCTGCAGGCAGCGCCGGGCGAAGGGCCCGGCGACATCAGCCGCAGCGGCCTGCTGCTGTCGTTCGCCTATCCCGACCGCATCGGGCAGGGACGCGGCAATGGCGCGTTCCTGCTCTCCGGCGGCCGGGGGGCGGCGATGCGCGAGGGGCAGCCGCTGGCGCGCTCGCCTTACATCGTGGCACCCGGCGTGGATGACCGTGCCGGGCAGAGCCGGATTATGCTTGCCGCAGCGCTCTCCGAGCAGGACCTGCTGAAGCATCATGCGGACAGCCTTCTGGAGGAGCGCGAAGTCTACTGGGACAGTGAGAGCGGAAGCGTCAAGGCGCGAAGAGTGACCCGGCTGGGGGCGCTCATTCTGAAGCAAACGACCCATGAGCGGGCTACTTCCGAGGAGACAGAGAGCGTACTGCTAAAGGTGATTGCGGCGGAAGGGCTACAGCTGCTGCCTTGGGAGAAGGGAACCCTCCAGCTGCGGCAGCGGATGGAATTCGTGCACTCGCTGCGGGCCGACTGGCCCGATATGTCGGATGAGGCGTTGACGGATACATTGGAGGAATGGTTGGCACCTTTTATACAAGGGATGCGGAATCTCCGTGATCTGCAGCGGGTGAAGCTGACGCAGGCGCTGGAGGGGATGCTGGACTGGAATAGCCGCCAGCAGCTGAACAAGGAGGCGCCGACGCATATTACGGTACCGAGCGGTTCGCGGGTTCCCTTGGATTACAGCAATCCGGGAGCGCCGGTACTGGCAGTCAGGCTGCAGGAGATGTTCGGGCAGACGGATACGCCGAGGATCGGCGGAGGGAAGGTCCCGGTACTGCTGCACCTGCTGTCTCCGGCGAGAAGGCCGATGCAGATTACCTCAGATCTGGCCAGCTTCTGGCAGAACACCTATTTCGAGGTGAAAAAAGATCTGAAAGGACGTTACCCCAAGCACTACTGGCCTGATAATCCGCTGGAGGCAGTACCGACTAGCCGTACCCGTCCTTCCAAATAGAATGAGAGGGTAATCAGGTATTAGTGCAGCTGATGAAGCATTTCCTGTTTGGGCACTGCGTGAACGGGTAATACAATAGCGAACAACAATTACGAAGGAGGGCTTCAAGTGACAGAGAAAATTATTGGCGTATTCGATACGGAACAAGAAGCAACCAGAGCAATTGAAAGTTTGCAGAGTCAAGGGTTCACGAACGATGAGATTTCAGTAATAACGAAGGATCGAGATGACCTGAAACACATCTCCGAAGATACAGGAACAATGGCGCCGGAAGGCGTTGCTACAGGTGCAGCCACCGGCGGCGTAGTAGGCGGAATTACCGGACTGCTGGCCGGAATCGGTGCGCTGGCCATTCCGGGAATTGGTCCAATCCTTGCCGCAGGCCCAATCGCAGCTACGTTAACAGGGGCTGCCATCGGAGTAGGAGCAGGCGGTCTAGTGGGCGGATTAATCGGACTCGGCATTCCCGAGGATGAGGCCAGAGATTACGAAGGCTACATCGACAGCGGCAAAATCCTCGTCCTCGTCGATGACAACGGCCGCGGAAGAGATATCCATACTGTGTTCCGGGGGAACCGTTCACTTAACTCGGGCCGGTACGACAGTCTGTACCCTGAGGATACGCTGGCAGACCGCGGAGCAACTAACCCGGATCTGGTCCCTAGAGATACCACGGTTGGCAATACCTTGGGCAACAGGGGCGCGATGAATGCAGACCGTGACCCGGACCTCTACAACCGCGACAAAATCTAATGATATAGCGGGATATTGCCCCGCTAATATAGCACCCTCTAAGAACTGCCTGCGGGACAACCCCCAGGCAGTTCTTTTTGCGGCTTGCATCGCATTCCTTCATTATAATGTGACATAAGGGAAAGGACACATACAGCCGCTTATTATATAAATTCAACATATGAAAAATTCACAACAAACCGCAAATTCCATACCGCAAACCACCAACCACCCAACCTGCTCAGATCCTGTATAGATCTACATAGAGCCATAAGGCGGGACAGGGGACAAGCCTGGAGGCTACGAGCCATTACAGTAGGGGAATAGTTGGATTTTCAACACTTATTAATGAGCTTTTTCGCGTATCTACAGCAACAATTGGAAAAAGAGCACTTAAAAAACCACAATACCCCAACTTGAAGGCAAACGAGTAAAATTAACGGTCTTTTTTCCGCTTGCTGCCGTGCAATCCTCGAAGTTTGATGAAATAAGATACGTTTTTCCACTAAAAACAATATTTCATCATATGAAAAATTCACAATAGAAGCTCGAAAATCAACAACCACACTCGTCCACGACATCTAAACCCCATACCAACCACTTACCTATCTACTTCAAAAACAGAAAAAGTGAAGATAACCCATTCTCGACAAATAGCTCGATAAATAGGCAACTCTCTAAATGACTATTTGTAGCATTTTTCTGTATTGTAGCATTTCCCTGCTCGACGACAGTACTGCCCCGGCATCCTCCCTAATTTTAAATAACTTGTTGTGAAAGCTGGGAAATAGAGTTTATACTAGAGTAATAGTGGGAATTGCCAAGCGGCAACAGTTTTTCCTGCTATACGATTTCAAACAAAAAACACCCCGGGAGGTGTCTTATGGCGTTTATGATTGCCCAGCGGGCGTTTATAAAGGTATACCTGATTACTATGGTGGAGCAGCACAAAGGGTATGGTTATCAGATGCTAGAGGATTTGCGCAGAGATTTCAAAGCTCATGGCTATTCGCCTCCCCAAAGTGAAATTTACCGCGCCCTGCATGAGCTAGTGCAGCAAGGGATACTGTACCGCACCAAGCAGCTCAAGGGGAGCGACCCGAAGGTCGATTTTCAGGAGATTGTCTTGTATCATTTCACTTCGGATGGGGAGGAGAAGGCCAAGCTGTATAAGAAGCAGGTGAAGGCTGACCTTGACCGTTGTCTTGGAATCCTTAATAAAGCGGTAGCAGACAACTTTTGATGGCAGATCCACGAGCTGGCGGGCTCATGTATATCGATCAGGCCACGATCCGGCGGACTCATCAATATCAGTCTATCCACGAGCCTTATAAGCTGTGAACTGGCCGATCAGGAATCCTCATCTTCAGAATCCTGGTCCGGCGGGGTCACCGGTGAGCTTGCGCTGCCATAATTCTCCACGGCTTCCCAGGTACCGGCGTCATCGAATCTTCCGCTATTCTGCTGACGTCCTTCGCCTGCACCGGCTGGCGGCGGGGTCATGACCTCTCCTTCCACAGGACGTGCGCCGGTGTCGCGGCTGGTTAGGGCATGTTCCACGGTATAGCGGGTGTAGGGGATGGCTTCAAGCCGTTCATAAGGAATCTCTTGCTTGCTGGCTTCGCAGATGCCGTACGTTCCGTCATCCATCCGCGCAAGAGCAGCCTCGACCTCCGTTAATTCTTCGGATAGCGAGGTATTAATGGACAGGTCGCGGCTTCGTTCAAACGTCTCTGTTCCTGTATCGGCAGGATGGTTATCGACAGAAGAGAGCTCGCCCGTAGAGAGAATAAGGGAATCACCAAGCAGGCTGTCTTCAGCTCCATTGCCGGAGAAATGCTGCTCCAGCTCTGCCTTGCGCTCCTTAAGGGCTGCCCGGAGTGTATTCAATTGGTCTTTGGTTAAGTGGCTCATGTGTTATAGGGCAATCAGCGGACATCTCTATGCTGAATTGTAACTTTAGTGATATTTTCAGGCTGCTTTCACCCTGTTATAATAATTACTGCCGGATGAAAGCAGCATACACTTGGAGGTTATGAAATGGACGAACATATGAAACGGCGGCTGGATAAGCAGAGAAAGCTGTTCAGCCAGCTCGGTATTACCCTTGATGCACTTACAATTCATGAAAAGGAATTCAGTATGAAGCTTCGCGGCTATGATGCCGAAGAGGTGGATACGTTCCTGGACAGCGTTATTAAGGATTATGAACGGTTCTATGCCACCATAGCGGATCTGATGGATAAGTGGCAGGAGCAGCAGATTGAGATGAAAGAGCTGAAGGCAGAGGTGAAGACCGCAGCCACTCCGGCCCCTGTGCCGATTATTAAGGGGATCGATCCGCAGGATCTTGAGGATATCATCATCAAGCTGGAAGCCAATGTGCGTCAGCTCAAGGACAGATTGCCTGTGCCCCGCACGGAGGGGTATTTGTAAGCCCTGTGCAGCCACAACGTGAGAATAAACAATATGCAGCATAAGTATAACTCTGGACGGGGGTTGAACCATTGCCGGAGAAGCATGCTTGGAACTTGAAGATCCGCGGCAAAATCGCACTTGGATATGTCATGATACTATTAATGTTAGGCCTATTTCTGATTATAGTCTCCGGCCGGATTAACAGCTTGGAGAAAGAAACCGTGTTCTTGAGCGATCATGATATAGAAGTTCATGAACTTACATATCAAATTGAGAAAAATGTACTCGATATGGAGACCGGACAGCGGGGATACGTCCTAACCGATGATGAGTCTTACCTGGTGCCGTATAATGACGGGCTGGTACAGTGGAGGATTAATGCAGCTAAGCTGAATAATCTCATTGCCGATAACCCGAATCAGGTGCGGAATCTGGACACGGTTACGGATAATATCGAGAAGTGGGTCGATGTCGCCGGGCAGCATGTGGTTGAGCTGAAGAAGAATGGCAATACGGAGGCGGTCAACGCTTTTTTTCGCAACGATACGGGGAAAAATCTCGTCGACACGATCCGCTCCCAATCCGATTACTTCCGTGACATCGAACGAACGCTCACGAACGACCGGATCAGCAACCTGAAGGACAGTAATCATAAGCTGCTGATCACCATGTACATATTGTGGGGATTGGTGGTCGTACTTGCGCTGCTCATCACTTATCTGCTCTCGGCCAGCATTGTGAATCCTCTGCACAGCGTCATACAGGCCATCAACAGCATTGCCTCAGGCGGTAACCGCTCAGAGCGCATTAAGGTGAAGACACTTGATGAAATCTATGACCTCAGCGAAGCGACGAACGGACTGCTGGATAACGTGCAGCGGGAGCAGTGGATGAGCGAACAGCTCACCTCGATGTCGATTGCCCTGCAAGAGACCATTGATATGCCTTCACTGTGCAGAATTTTTGTCAGCCGGTTGTCGGTTATGCTGGAAATGCAGTATGCCACTATATATGTCGTGAATAATGATGAACTGTTCGAGCGCATCTATTCCTATGCAGGCGCAGAGAATAAGGAAGAGCGCATCGGGCCGCAGGTTATTCAGCCTGGAGTAGGCCTGGCAGGTCAATGTGCGCTGGATCAGCGGATGAATGTGATCGAGCAATTGCCTGATGACTATATCTACATCAACTCTGCTCTGGGCAGAACGGCACCCAGATTCGCTGTGATCGCTCCGATTATTTTTGAGAACAAGACCGTTGCCGTACTGGAGATCGCTGCGCTGACCCATTGGGCACCGTATCATTTCGAGCTGCTGAAGGAATTGCTGGACATGATGGGTGTTACCGTGAATTCGGTGAAGACCCGGATGGAGATCCAGAGGCTTCTGCATGAATCGCAGGTGATGAACGAAGAGCTTCAGGTTCAATCGGAGGAGCTTCAGACGCAATCTGAGGAGATGCAGATGCAGACGGAGGAGCTTCAGAGTCAGACCAGCGAGCTGCTCACCGTGAACAAGGAGCTTGAGAATCAGAAATATGTAGCCGAGAATGCAGCGATCGAGCTGGAGCGGTACAATGAACAGCTGGAGCAGAGCTCGCGCTACAAGTCTGAGTTCCTGGCCAATATGTCGCATGAGCTGCGTACGCCGCTGAACAGTATGCTGATTCTCTCACAGCTCCTGACGGAGAACCGCAATCATACCTTAAATGAGGAAGAACTGGGCTATGCCTCGGTCATCTACAATTCAGGCAGTGATCTGCTCAATATGATTAACGATATTCTGGATCTCTCCAAGGTGGAAGCCGGCAAAATGCTGGTGGAAATGGATGCCGTTAATCTCACCGAGCTACCATCGCTGCTGCAGGGTTATTTCGGCAAGCTTGCAGAAGCGCAAAATGTAGAGTTTAACGTGACTCTGAACCCGGAGGTTCCGGATCTGTTCTTCACCGATGAGATGCGGCTGCATCAGATTCTGCGGAATCTGCTGTCCAATGCCTTCAAATTCACTGAACAGGGCACGGTTACCGTAGAGATTACCAAGCTGGCGGCGTATTCGGATCAGCGTTACATAACACAGGGGCCGGTGCTGGCCTTTGCTGTACAGGATACCGGAATCGGCATCTCCGCGGAGAATCGTGACCTGATCTTCGAGGCCTTCCGCCAGGTGGACGGAACGACAGCCCGCAAATTCGGGGGAACTGGTCTGGGCTTATCCATCTCCCAGCAATTGGCTCAGCTACTGGGCGGACATATCAGCCTGGAGAGCGATGAGGGCAAGGGCAGTACATTCACCTTGTATCTCCCTTGCCGTGAACTGGACAGTGAAGAAGAACCGTTCCATCCGGCGGAGCTGGCTCAGACTGCAGCCGGGGCGGAGCACTCACGGACCGTCCATCTTGAAGGTCAGCCGGGCATTAGCCAGGACTCCCTGTTCGAGAAGGAATATGCCAAGCTGCAAGGCAGAACTGTGCTGATTGTAGATGATGATATGCGCAATATTTATGCCCTCCAGAAGGGTCTGGAGCCTTACGGAATGATCATCATTACCGCTCAGACAGGGTATGAATGTCTTCAAGTGGTTAGAGAGCAGCCGGAGGTGGATATCGTACTCCTGGATATTATGATGCCGGTTCTGGATGGCTACGACACGCTATCCATTATCCGTGAGGAGATGCATCTCACCGACCTCCCGATTATAGCGATCTCAGCCAAGACCATGAAGGAAGACCGTGAGCGTTGCCAGGCCGCCGGAGCCACTGATTTCATCAGCAAGCCGGTAATGATGCAGGACGTCATTACACGAATGTGCCGGTACATTTGACTTTTCCAAAAACCCATTGACGGGGATACAAGGTATGCTTTATGATGGGTTCATAAATGATCATTTATATGCAGTGGCGTGTTACCTTAACAGGGCATGAGCCAAGATTCGTACTCATTACTTTGAGTCCAGTCTTGGCTCTTTTTTGTGCAAAAAATCAGGCAATGGGCGGAAAGGAGGGGGAACTTGGCGAGGGACACTGAACAATTTCAGGTGCTGCGGGTGATTGGGAATAATGTCGTGATGGTAGAGGGCGGCAAGAAGGGCAAGGAATATGTAATTATCGGCAAGGGCATCGGGTTTGCGCTTAAGGATACGGGTGTTATTGATTCGGATGATCCCCGGATTGAAAAGCTGTTTCGGCTGGAGGACCGGGAGGAATGGAGTCAGTATCAGATTCTGCTGGAGGATATTGATCCCAAAGTCATGAAGATCACGGATGAGATTATCTCTGATATCGCCCGTGAGTTTTCCGGCAAGTTAAACGACAAGATCTATTTGGCGCTCCCCAGCCATATCCAATTCACCATCTTCCGCTTGCGCAGCGGGATGGACATTGTGAATCCATTCCTGGAGGAGACCCGGATGACGTTCCCCAAGGAATTTGAGATCGCTTCCAAGGCGGCTGAGAAGATCAGCGAAGGCTTTGAAGTGCAGATTCCTGAAGACGAGGTCGGTTTCCTTACTTACCACGTCTATTCTGCGGTCAGCAATGTGCCGGTGGGCCAGCTCGTGAAGGCCTCCAACATTGTCAGCGAGCTGATGGAGATGATCCGCAGTGAGCGCAAGATCCGCTTCGAGCAGGGCAGTATGAATCATGTCCGGCTGATGGTCCACTTGAGATTCTCGATTGAACGGATTCTGCAGGGTTCGATTATCGACAATCCTTTTGTGAAGCATATTAAGAAGGAATTCAAGGATGAATACAAGCTCGCACACAGGATGGGCACATTCATGCAGGGCAAGCTCAGTGTAGACGTACCCGAAGAAGAAATCTGCTTCCTGGCTATGCATCTGCACCGGCTGTTCCAGACCATAGAGAAGAATAAATAGCAGCGGCAAGGAGTGAGTTTTATGTTTTCGAGATGGAAAGCCAAAAAAGAAGAGAAACCTACTGAGGCGGTAACCCGCCTGGAGATATATGCTCCGGTCAGCGGACAGTCCGTACCGTTAACGGAAGTGCCGGATGAGACCTTTGCTGGTGGGCATATGGGCCAAGGCATCGCCATAGAACCTATAGAGGGACGTTTAACGGCACCTTTTGACGGGAAAATTGCGCATGTGGTCAAAACTAATCACGCTCTAATCCTGGAGCATGCCTCCGGGCTACAGCTGCTGATGCACATTGGAATTGATACGGTCAGCTTGCGGGGAGAGGGCTTCATCAGCCATATTGCCACCGGAGATGAAGTGCAGGCAGGGCAGACGCTGATCGAATTCGATCTGGAGGCGATCCGGGCTGCGGGCTACCGTACCATTACTCCAGTGATAGTAACTAGTAACGGGGAGGAAACCCCGGAGGTGAATTGTCATTACGGCCAGGTTACGGCAGGAACGAGCAGTATTCTTACCACAGCAGCTTCACAGCTATAGAACATACACTAATAATATGAAACCAGGGGGATGATTTCATTATGTTGGCTTTTCTACAGAAGTTAGGGAAATCTCTGATGCTTCCAGTGGCAACTTTACCGGCGGCAGCCATTCTGCAAGGGTTCGGACTGATTAATTATGAGAAGGATTTCCATCTGGGCAGTACCGTAGGGGGATTCCTTAACCAGTATGTGGCTCCTTTTCTGAATGCGGGTGCGGGTGCAATCTTCGGTAATCTGGCGCTGATTTTTGCAATAGGGGTAGCGATCGGGTTCGCAGGTGATGCGGTTGCCGCGCTGTCAGCCCTGATTGCTTATCAGGTGCTGGACAGTATTCTTAAGGTGCTTCCAGCCCAAATGCCATTCATCGCCGATGATGTGAAGCTGAATATGGGCGTGCTGGGCGGGATTTTTGCCGGAGCCTGGGCTGCTTACCTCTACAAGAAATATCATAATATTAAAATGCCGGACTGGCTTGGCTTCTTCGCAGGCAAACGCTTCGTACCCATTATTACCGCTATCACCACCATGATTCTCGCAGTGCTGTTCGGCATGATCTGGAGCCCGATTCAGGATGTCATCAGTGACTTCGGTACCTGGGTTGTTGGTCTCGGCGGTGCAGGGGCATTTGTATTCGGGACGGCTAACCGTCTGCTGCTTCCGTTCGGCCTGCATCATGTAATCAACGCTATCGCCTGGTTCCAGCTCGGTGATTTCACGAACGCTGCAGGGGATATTGTTCACGGAGATCTGACACGCTTCTTCGCCGGAGATAAGACTGCGGGAATGTTCATGACAGGCTTCTTCCCGATTATGATGTTCGCTATGCCGGGCGCAGCCCTGGCATTCATTCATACAGCCAAACCGTCGAAACGCAAAATGGTCGCGTCCATCTTCATCGGATCGGCGATTGCTTCCTTCCTGACGGGAATCACGGAGCCGCTGGAATTCTCCTTCATGTTCCTCGCGCCGCTGCTGTATCTGGTACACGCTTTGCTGACGGGTTTTGCCGGATTCCTAATGTATGTGCTGGATGTGAAGCTCGGGTTCGGATTCTCTGCCGGGCTCATTGATTACCTGCTTAACATGAAGCAGTCCACCAATGCGTGGGTGCTGATTCCAGTCGGGCTTGGCTTCTTCGTCCTCTACTATGTGTTATTCCGGTTCATTATCGTCAAGTTCAACCTCAAAACTCCAGGACGCGAGGATGAGACGGAAGAGAACCTGATTGATCTGTCCAAGAGCGGTACAACAGTGTCGTCCTCTTCTAGAGCCGCTAAGATTCTGGAGAACATCGGCGGTCCTGCGAACATCCGCAGCATCGATGCCTGTATTACCCGCTTGCGTCTTAACGTAAATGATGACAAGGCGGTTAAGGATTCCGCGCTTAAGCAGCTTGGTGCATCGGGAGTTATGCGGCTTGGGCAGGGCGCTGTACAGATTGTGTTCGGACCACAGTCCGAGCAACTCAAGGATGATATCAAGAAACTGATGTAGCTTCAAGAAGGTCAACAGAGCAGAATAGCTTTTCCTGGCAGGCATCCTTCGCGGGGTGTCTGTTTTTTGCTCATTCGTTCGCTTGCTCCCTATCGGCCTACGTTGATCACCTTGCGGACCCAAGTCGGCTCGTTGCCTGCCGCACGCAGCAGGCAATCGGCACAGGCAGCATAAGGCAGCGCCTGGAGCGGATGGATGCGGGCCGATGGGCCTGCCGTATAATTAGAAGAACTCTCTGCGTATTTAAGCACGGATGCCCGTACGATTACCCAGTCTAATCCGCTGCGCATTACTGCTTGTTCAGCGGCTGCCTTATCCTCAATCGCTTTGCGGAAAATGCGGCGCATCAAGCGGACAGCCCAGCGGTTGACGAGTGACAACTCCCTCCCGTCACTCAGATTAATCCCGCTCTGCATCACCAGCCGCTGAACTCCATGATGCCGACAGGCTGCAAGGATATTTGGAATTCCTTCTGACATGACGGTACCCGGCGAGAAGTTCGCTGCCATGACATTTTTGCCTGCCTTAAGATTTACAAGGCCCTTCTTGCCGGCAGCATCCGGGGAGAAGTTGCTTGGAGGACCAATACAGCTGATGACCGCTTCGCTTCCGGCGAGGGCCAGGATCATGCTGGATCTGTCGAATACATCCCCTTGCCGGATAGTGAGCCCCGCTGCAGGGGAGAGCGCCTCCGGTCTGCGTACCACAGCTATCACCTCATGTCCCGTTGCAAGTGCCAGCTCCATTACTTTTCTTCCAGTTCCTCCAGTGGCTCCGATAATTGCAATTTTCATTATAATATTCTCCTTTAAATGCACAGTCGTGAATTAATAAGCATGTATGTATAATAATAAGCAGAACAAGAATCGATACAAGTCTTAAAAAGCCTGATTCTGTGCATTAATTCACGACTTCAACGGAATTGTGCAGTAATCTGCAGGAAAGCTGGTGAGGATAGAGTGTTAAAGATCGACCGGAGAATACGCAAGTCCCAGGAAGCCCTAAAAAAGGCTGTTATTGAGCTGATGCTGGAAAAGGATTTTGATCAAATTACAATACAGGACATTGCTGATAGAGCGGATGTCAGCCGTAGAACCCTTTATCTTCACTACACAGATAAATTTGATCTTCTGGACAAGCTCATAGAAGAGCATATCAGCAATATACGCGAAATCTGCGAAAGTTCAGACGATGCCGCCGGATATACCGAAATGGGATTGGTGTGGTTTGAATATTTTGAGACGCATTCGATGTTCTTCTCTGTTTTGCTGGGGAGTAAAGGCAGCGTGTTTTTCCGCGGGCGGTTTCTTGAATTCTTCCTCGGCGAGCTGGAGAAGGATAACAGCCTGTCTGAAGGGAGCGACAAGGATTCAGCCAACATCAGAAACGTGGACATCCAGTTTCTGGGATCGGCGATCGTTGGGGTAGTGGAATGGTGGTTCAAGAATGGACAGCCGCTCCCTCCAGACGTAATGGCGCAGCGGATCGGGAACTTGCTGGAGAGAAATCTTGAGACAAGGTGATACAAATCCGCCTTAGCCTTCGTCTTACTTATAGCTGCAGCGGATAAGGAGGATTTACCTAATGAATATTCCGGAATCAGACCCATACAAATTAATCTTTTATGAGCATTACCCGAGTGTGCGGCGCAAGCTGGCGGCACTTGTGAGGGACGAGAGTGCTGCCGATGATCTGGCGCAGGAGGTTTTTATCAGACTCTACAGAAATCCGCCGGATGATCCCGCGGCTCTGGGGGCGTGGCTGCATAGAGTGCTAACACGGATCGGCTATGATTATCTGAACCAGCGGGTGAGAGAGCGGCGTTTGATCAACAAACAGGAGCTGTTATATGATGCGGGGGCTTCTGCTCCTACGGGGGAAGAAGTAGTCCTTAGCAAGCTGGATCAGGAAGATGTACGGAGCTGGCTGGAGGATCTTCCCGAACGGGACCGGCAGGCCCTGCTGCTTAAGTATTCGGGCTACAGCTATGCAGAGATCGCCGGGGAGCTGGGAGTGAGGCCGCCTGTGGTCGGCACCCTGTTAAGCCGGGCGACAGCCAAACTGAAACACCATGCGGTGAAATCCATTCCGCAAGAATAATGAGATCCGGGAGGAAAGAAACCATGAATAGAGCAAACGGGCAGATACAGCCACAGAGCACAGATGAAGCCTGGGCTAAATTACAGAAGAAGCTGGGAGACGAGCCGGTCAATCCGGTGTGGGCTACATGGGGTAAACAAGAGACCCCTATAGAGGAACAGACTGTCAAGGCTGATAGATCAGATAGAACAGAACCGGAAGCAGATGTTGTGCTTCAGGCAGCTATGGCGGATAGTCGTGCAGCAGCGGAGCCATTGCAGAATACAGGTCGGAAGTCACGCCGGCCTATGATGAGCCGCAGCCGCAAGTGGGCCGCTGCGGCAGCAGGCGTAGCGATTTTCGCAGCAATTCTGGCTACTCCGGTAGGGAATACAGCCATGGCAGCCTTGCTGAACCAGTTCAAGATGCAGGAGGCTACTGTTGTTGAAGAAGGCGATCTGCGGGATATGTTCTATCAGATAACTCAGAATGGCAATGGCAATATTGAGCAATCCCTTGAGGCCTTCGGTGACGTCTCCATCACCAATGGTGAGATGAAGGAGAATGTTCCGCTCAAGGACATCCAAGGCTTGCTGGGCTACGAGCCGCTGAAGGGGTCCGTTATGGATTCAGTCAAGTTTGTTCAGGTCAGCGGGTCCCATGATATCACACTGAACCTGAAGGTGGATGAAGTGAACAAGGCACTGAAACGCCTGGGCTCGGACAATCTGCTGCCTGCATCTGTAGATGGCAAGCCGATTACGCTTCATATCCCCGAGCAGGTGAATTACGATCTGGGCAGCGATCAGCACTGGGGAGCCTTGTCACAGATGAACACACCTGTCGTTACCGTAGATCCTTCTGTGGATCTGGACGAAGCGATTGATGCCGTTGTGAACTTCCCGCTGATTCCCGACAATCTGCGAAGCAGTCTGCAGAAGAGCCGGATTTTGTCCGGCGATCTGCCGATGCCGCTGATTAAGGGCAATCATGATGAACAGATTACGGTGGCTGGTACGCCGGTCATTCTTACTGAAATGAAGTTCAGTAACGGCAACAGCTATACGGCTGTCTGGGTGCAGAAGGGGCAGCTTCTGCAGCTTAGCGGCGGAGATATCTATCCTGAGCGCGAGCAGTTCATTCAGAAGGTACAGGAGTTGATCACACAATGAGCAGTATCCCTGCGATTGATGCGAACACCTTGACCAAAGCTTATCCGAACGGGCGCGGTTGCCGGGATGTTACCTTGACTGTGGGGAAAGGGGAAGCCTTCGGCTTCCTCGGCCCCAATGGTGCCGGCAAGAGTACTTTTGTCAAAATGCTGGTTGGACTCATCTCACCAACAGGCGGCCAGGCTTCCATCCTGGGCCATCCGCTGGGCTCTATGGAAGCCAAAATGAAAATTGGCTATCTGCCGGAGCTGTACCGCTACCAGGATTGGCTGACCGGTGAAGAGGTGGTCAGGCTTCATGCCAAGCTGTGCCGGATTCCGAAATCCGTCATGGATCAGAGAATCCCTCAGCTCCTGCAGGAGGTAGGTATCGGGCTGCGCGGAAGGGACCGGGTTAAGCATTATTCCAAGGGAATGCAGCAGCGGCTGGGTCTTGCGTGTGCGCTGGTGAATGACCCGGAGATTCTGTTCCTGGATGAACCCTCTTCAGCCCTTGATCCCATCGGGAGAATGGAAGTGCGGAAGATTCTGCAGCGGCTGAAGGACCGGGGAATTACTATTTTTCTCAACTCTCATTTACTTGAGGATGTTGAAGTGCTGTGCGACCGGATGGCTCTGCTGAGTAACGGAGCGGTCCTGCGGCACGGCAAAGTAGCGGAGATGCTGAACAAACGGACAAGCTGGCATTTCAAAGTGGGCGGATACACGCCTTTTTTGCTGTCCTGGCTTAATGAGCATACAGGGCTATCCATCCGGGAATCCGTGCCTGCGGCGGGTAAATCGGGCTATGATCCGGCACAGGAGGAGTCAGATTCAAGCGTCGTGTGGCTGGAGGCGGAGCTGGATCATGAGGAACAGGCAGGCTGGCTGAACGGGCTGATGGTGGAGCAAGGGATGACGCTGTACCAGGTAAGCCGCCAGACTGAACGGCTGGAGGACTGGTTCATGGATGCGGTAGCCGGGCTCAGTCATAGGGGGGAGAAGGAATGAGAACCATATTAGCAATGACCTGGAAAGAAATGCTGCGCAAAAAAGTGATGCTGCTAACCCTCCTGCTGACCCTGGTGTTCCTGATTGCCTTCTGGTTTGTGGCCGATACCGTAGGAACGAACGATCAAGGGGCCGGAACGCTGGGAAATGGCAGCGGGTTGTTCATGCAGTACATGAACGGCGCTTTTATTCTGAGTCTGGGCTTCTTCTTCGGCGCGTTCGTTATTGCCTTTCTGGCGATCTTCAGCTCTTTCTCGGTGATTGCTGGTGAAGCGGAGCAGGGGGTCATGCAGGCTCTGTTGCCCCGGCCGCTGCCGCGCTGGAAATGGTATCTTGGCCGCTGGCTGGGCTTTGTCACGCTGGGAACGATGTATGCCCTCATTCTGTTCACTGCAATTCTGCTGATTACAAGTGCTCACGCGAATGTTCCCAGAGATGCAGTCGTGCTTGCGAAGTCATTCCTGCTGTTCGCCTCTGTAGTTCCCTTGTTAATCTCCGTATCCATGCTGGGTTCAGGACTATTCTCGGCGCTTGGCAACGGTGTGTTCATGACAATGCTCTACGGGGCGGGATTTCTCGGAGGGATGGTAGATAAGCTTAGCGGTTCGCTGAGACTGGAGGACGACGGACTGAAGGTGCTGAATAATCTGACCGGAATGATCTCGATGATTATGCCCGCAGATACCTTGCAGCGCCGAATGACTGTCGAGCTGTTCAGCTTACAGGATATGAATGGTATGTTATCGATGGATAGCGGGGCGCTTAGTCTGATGAATTTCAATTCATTTCCGTCTAATACCTTTGTCGTATACGCTGCAATCTACACTGTGGTTATCTTTGGGCTGGGGCTTCTGCGCTTTCAGCGTAAGGATCTGTAGGAATCGACCATGCTTATTATAAAATCAAACAAAGCAGCGCCCCGAGGTTCCTGTTCAGGAGCTTCAAGGGCGCTGCTTCGCGTGCCGTGCGGGAATCATTTGCTCACGCCGATCTCGATCCAGTCCGTTGACCAGTTACCGATCTCTCCTAGAATGGGAGCGAGGGCCGTACCTTTATCGGTTAACGAATACTCAATTCGTACGGGCATCTCAGGGTATACAGAACGCTGTATGATCCCCTCAGCCTCCATTTCCTTCAACCGGTCTGACAAGACCTTTCCGCTAAGGTTGGACAAGCAATGCTCAATTTCTCCGAACCGGCGCGGACCATCCATCAGGACGAACACGATCAGGGCGACCCACCGCTTACTAAGCACATCTACCGCTTTCTCAAACCGCGGGCACATCTCAAAATCATTCATAAGGATCACCTCAGCATTCATTATATCATAAACTTACAATAAGTAATTATAAATATTTAAATATATATTATAACTTGACGAAGTTATATTACAATGATAAACTAACTTACAAATAGTTACTGTGAAGAAAATTAAATATCAAAATTTAAAACGAAGTGCACTCTATTCGCAGCAAGTTTGCGTAATGGAATCGAAGAAGCGTATACTATCAAACTTTTAGGACGGTGCTCTTATGATTAACCCAGATATCCTATCTATCCTACAGAACAAAATAAGCCGGATTCCTATGGAACATTCCATGAATATATTGGTCGGACCTATTACTCTGCCTGTCAATCTGGACGGGGAGACGATCACCTTCAAATGGTACAGCTGGCTGAACGTGACGGACGAAGAGCTTCAGCGCGCGGAAGGCAAGGAGGCTACCGAGCTGCTCATCAGCCGTTTATCCTCAATGAAGCTTGCAGATGGACAGCAGTCCAGTGTCCTGGTCTACGGAGATTTCGAGCATTCCGAGGAAGCGCTGATCCGAATGCACAGTATTTGCCATACCGGGGATATCTTCGGCAGCAAGCGCTGCGATTGCGGCTTCCAGCTGCATCAGTCGATGAAGATGATTGCGCAGCATGGCGCCGGGGCTCTCTTTTATCTGGCGAATCATGAAGGAAGAGGGATTGGCCTGTTCAGCAAAGCAATGGCATATCTGCTTCAGGAAGAAGGGTATGATACTGTGGAGGCCAATCTGGAGCTTGGGTTCGCCGATGATTCCAGAGATTACACAGATGCGATCAGCGTGCTTCAATACCTGCGCAGCTATCCGGTAACCCTGATCACCAACAACCCGAAGAAAATGGAAGCACTCCGGGCTGCCGGAATGAATACGGTGAAGCGGGTGCCGTTATGGGGAGACGTATCGGCCTTCAATGAAAAGTATCTGCGGACCAAGGTAGCCCGTTCAGGGCATCTGGAGGCTGTGGCAGGCACGGATTTTTTTGAAGGAAGAGTGGCTAAATAAGCAGCTGGACGGATATGCATCCGTTCCATTATAATGGGGTACTGAACCCAATACTTAGCTTAGTGAGGTAACCTATGAATGCTATTCAAGTGCAGGACTTGCGCAAGACCTTCAAAGTCCAAAAAAACCGCGAGGGCCTCAAAGGGGCCTTCGCTGATTTGTTTAAACGGCAATATTCCGAAGTGACCGCAGTGAAGGACATCTCGTTCAGCATTCCCGAAGGCGAAATCTGCGGCTACATCGGGGAGAACGGGGCCGGAAAGTCCACAACCATTAAGATGCTCACCGGGATTCTTGTGCCTACCGCCGGTAGTCTGACTGTCGGCGGCTTCGTGCCGTATGAGGAGCGCGAGAAGTTCGTGCAGAATATCGGCGTTGTCTTCGGCCAGCGGAGCCAGCTCTGGTGGGATATCGGTGTGATTGAATCTTTCCAGCTGCTGCGCAAGGTATACCGCGTGTCCGAGCAGGATTTCAAAAAACGGCTGGATGAACTGGTAGAACGCCTGGAGCTTCAGGATCTGCTGAACCGTCCGGTCCGTAAGCTGAGTCTGGGCCAGCGGATGCGCTGCGAACTGGTAGCCGCACTGCTGCACAATCCGTCCATTCTGTTCCTGGATGAGCCGACGATCGGCCTCGACATTGTCGTGAAGTCGGAGATCCGTGAATTCCTGAAGGACATGAACCGTGAGCATGGCACAACCATCCTGCTGACGACACATGATCTGCAGGATATTGAAGCGCTCTGTTCACGGGTGATTATGCTGGATGACGGGCGGATTATCTACGACGGAGGTCTGGATGACCTGAAGCAGCGCTGGGGAACCGGGCGTGAGGTGCAGTTCCAGTTCGGAACGGCCACGAAGCTGCAGCAGCTGATCGACTGGACGGAAGGCATGCCGGTTACCTGGACAGCAGAGAATGAGCTGGCAGCCAAGGTCTGGATTCCGCTGGAGCTGAATGTATCAGATGTGCTGGGCCGGGTCGTCGGACAGGCCGATATCACAGACATCAAAATCATCGAAACAAATACGGATGACATCGTCCGCAGTATTTACCAGTCAGGCTCGGCAGAGAAGCCGGAGGAGCGGATCGCCGCACTCAGCGATGAGAAAGAGGTTATCCATGTCTGAGAAGCTGGCAACGGCAGTTCCCTCCTCCGGCGGTTCTCCGGGCGGTTCCGGGGAGAATGGGCGGAGGCTGCTGCTTGGCGCTTATTTTGATTTTATCCGTATCCGGTTCCTGACAATGCTTGCTTACCGGGTGAACTACTATTCGGGGATTCTGATCTACACGCTTAATATCGGGGTGAACTATTTCACCTGGAAAGCAATATATGGCAATGGCGAGTCGCTCGGCGGCTTTACCGGGGCGCAGATGACCACGTATGTGGCGGTATCCTGGATGGCGCGGGCCTTCTACTTCAACAATCTGGACCGGGAGATTTCCACGGATATCCGTGACGGAAGCATCGCGATCCAGTTCATCCGGCCTTATAATTATGTTCTGGTCAAAATGATGCAGGGCCTCGGCGAAGGCCTGTTCCGCTTCATGATGCTGATGATCCCGGGCATGGTGATTGCCATTCTCCTGTTTCCGGTGCAGCTCCCTACGGAGCCTTCGGCTTGGGCCGGGTTCCTGGTCATGCTGTTCTTCAGCTTCCTGATCAGCTCGCAGATTAATATTATTACAGGCCTGTCAGCCTTCTTCGTGGAGAACAATGAAGGGATGATGCGCATGAAGCGTGTGGTCGTCGATCTGTTCTCGGGGCTGATTGTGCCGATTACACTGTTCCCGGACTGGTTGTCTTCTGTGCTTAAGGTTCTTCCCTTCCAAGCAATTACCTATCTGCCGGGCTCTGTATTTACAGGCCGGGTGCAGGGGGTAGGCATCTGGAATGTGCTGGGTATCCAGGTCATCTGGTTCCTGATTCTGCTCATTCCGATTGTCTGGCTAAATCACGCAGCGCGTCAGCGGCTGTTCGTGCAGGGAGGTTAAGCTGAGCTATGTACTACCTGGGCTTATTGATTGAATATCTGAAGAATTATATGAAAACACGGTTAACCTACCGCGCGGATTTCTGGGTGGAGGTCATCTCCGACCTGTTGTTCCAGGCGACGAACTTTATCTTCATCCTGGTCATCTTCATGCATACCGACAGCCTGGGTGGCTGGAATCAGAACGAAGTGGTGTTCGTCTACGGCTTCTTCATGGTGCCATTTGGCGTGTTCAGCTGCTTCGTCAATATGTGGGGCTTCAGTGAACGGTATATTGTCAAAGGCGAAATGGACCGCGTTCTGACCCGTCCGGCGCATAACCTGTTCCAGATCTTCCTGGAAAATGTGGACCCGCCTTCACTGGTCGGCTCCTTCATCGGGCTGGTTGTGATGGCGATCAGCGGCAGCAATCTGGGCCTGCCGTTTGAATGGTGGACCTTGCCGATGCTGATTCTTCTGACTCTCAGCGCAGTAGCCATTTATACGGGGATCTATACGACACTGACCTCGTTGTCCTTCTATTCGGATGCCCCGACAGGCATTCTGCCGCTGATGTATAACATCCAGACGTACGGACGTTATCCGGTAACGATCTATAACCGGGCGATTCAGGTGCTGCTTACCTGGATTATCCCGTTCGCTTTTGTCGGGATCTATCCGGCAGCCTTGTTCCTGCACCGCGATGAGATGCGGACGATGGCGCTGCTGACCCCGCTGGTCGGCGTGGTCTTCCTCAGCATCGGCCTGATGGCCTGGAGCTTCGGCGTCAAGCGGTATAAGGGCGCTGGTTCTTAAGACACTTGGTTGTCCCGCAGCTTGAGTAGTGGCTGCCGGGGCAGCCCTCTTTGTCAATATATTAACAAACATCCGTATCAGCAGGATGTTTGTTTTCAAGTGAAACGTACTATCCATATGCTAGGAAAATGCTACTTATCTAAAAGTTGAAAGCGCATAATAAGGTAAGCAGAGATACAGCAATCTATCGGAGAAAGAAGGTTGAGGCAGGATGAACAAGTATATAGTAGGAATTGATCTGGGCGGAACCAATATCAAGGCAGGCCTATTCGATGAACATTTCACAGCAGTGGAGGAGATTTCGATACCTACGGAAGCGCAGCAGGGTCCGGCGCATGTGCTGGAGCGAATCCGGCTTGCTGTTACACAGTTATGTGCAGGAAGCGGGACTAACGAGTCTCAGATTGCCTGTATGGGCATGGGAATTCCTGGTCTGCTCGACCCGGAGGAGGGACTGTCGGTCTTTTCACCGAATTTTCCCGGCTGGGAGCAGGTCCATGTGGTCAACGAAATGAAGCCATACTACAACTTCAATGTATACATAGATAACGATGTGCGGGTTAATCTATACGGGGAGTGGCAGCGGGGGGCCGGACAAGGCCATAAGCATCTAATTCTGCTCACTCTCGGCACTGGTCTCGGCTCCGGGATGGTTCATGACGGCAAGGTGCTCTACGGGACAACCTTCAGCGCTGGTGAAATCGGACATATGAATATGTTCCGGCAGGGACGTCCCTGCCGCTGCGGAAGCTCCGGATGCCTGGGTCGGTATGTGTCTGCGGTGGGGATGGTGAATACCTTCAAGGAGAAGCTGGAGGCAGGAAGGGTCAGCTTGATTCAGACCTGGACCGGACAAGATCAGGAGCTGATCACGGCGCAGATGATCTCAGAGGCGTATGATGTTGGAGACTCCCTGGCAATTGAGGTCATGCATGAGACGGGAGAACTGCTGGGGTTCGGACTGGCGAATGTGATCAATCTGCTGAACCCGGAGCTGATTATTATCGGGGGCGGCATGGCCGCAGCAGGAGACCGTCTCCTGAATAGTGTCCGCGATACTGTAAATGCCCATGCGCTGAAGCTGTCTGCAAGCCGGTGCCGGATAGTTCAGGCTGAGCTAGGCAGCCGTGCGGGTACGCTGGGTGCGGCTGTGTATGCTTATCAGAAGCAGAAGCATACGCAACTAGACTATTCTAACTGAGCAGAAAATCCACTGATGCAAAACTATTGAAATGCAATAATTCACCATATGTCCATATAAAAGCCCGGAATCGACATGAATCGTCAAATTAACCCAATGAATATAGTAACTGACAGGCGATATACTGATAACAGTGCAGATATATGGAATATATATCCTCCTCTTCTAAGGAAGAAGATTGGATGATCTGGTTCTTCCATACTGCGAATTATAATCACGGGCAGATTGAATGAACCGTTAGCAGGTTGCTTAAGGTCTTCATGCGTTCGATAAGGAGCCGTTCATGTTATGAATCTCGTAATTGGGGGTAATGGCGGTCTGGGCCATTCTATCACACAAGAATTACTGTCACGGGGCAAGCTAGTGACAGCTACATACCACCGTTCCAGTCAGGCTCTGCGCAGGCTGAAGGGGCCGCTGCTGACCATAGCAGCAGTAGATGTAATGAATGAGAAGGTGCTGGCTGAAGCGCTGAATGGGGTAACAACCGTCTATTTCTGTCTTAATGTGCCGTATCAGGATTGGTACTCTGTCATGCCGGAGGCGCTGGAGCGGGTAACCCGCCTGCTTAGGACCGGACAGACGCTGGTATTTCCGGGCAATATTTACGGTTACGGCAAGCTCCAATATCTTCCGGCGGATGAACGCCATCCGAAGGAGGCACGAACCCGCAAGGGGAAGCTGCGGAATCAACTGGAGGAGCTGCTGAAGACGGAGGCTGAACGGCGGGGCTTCCGTTACGTGATTCCGCGATATCCGGATTATTACGGTCCCAATGTCACGAACCGGTTATTCGGACCGATCTTCAGCGGAGCCCTCCAGGCCAGAACGATTAAGTGGCCGGTGAAGCTGGATGTCCCGCATGATCTGGTCTATATCCGCGATGCGGCCAGGGCGGCCGTGCTGCTGGCGGAGAGCGGCGAGCAGGGGGAGTGGCATGTATCCGGCTCCGGCGCTATTGAGGGGCGGCAATTCCTGATGAACATCCAGCAAGCGGCTGGCAGCAAGGGGAAGTGCTGTGCGCTGCCGGCATGGGCAGTCGGAGTAGCCGGTGTGTTCAATAAGGAAGCGAACGAATTCCATGAGCTTCTATATGAATTCGAGTATCCGCTTCTGCTGAATGATAATAAATTCATGATGCGGTTCCCCGAGTACAATCCGACATCGTATAAGCGGGCCATTAGGGAAACCATAGAATGGTTCCGCGAAGAGCTGGGCTAGCGGATGAAGCCAAGGGAACTGAGCAGCAGTGCTTGTATAATAAACTTGCAGAATTGTACGCCGTTCCGGGTAGCATGATATGCTACAGGCAGTAATACACGGGAGGTAATATGATGACACGCGACATACAACATATGCCTTATGGCTATGAACCGCCAGCCAATGAACGTAAGGGGACGCTGATCTTCTATGATTCGTTCGAGCATATATCGGATATGGAGCTGCTTAAGGCGGCAGAGACGGCAGTGGACCGCAAGTTCATGAAGCTAGTGCTCTACCCGCTGCATGAAGAAACCGTCCGGCGGATGACGAAGGAGCCGGTGAAGGCCTGGTATAAGCGGGATGACCGGCTGCATGAGTGGAAAAAAGAGCAGGGACAGTCCTTCATCACCGTGGAGAGCCTCGAAGGTAAGCGAAAGAAGTACACCCCGCTGGATTCGGCACTGCGTCATATCAGCGATATCTATCCTGCACCGTATTTCCTCTATCTGACTCCAGATATGGCGAATCTCTTCGCCTCCTTCTCCTCCTTCGAGGAGTGGATCGTCAAGCTGCGTCTGCTTCTCTCCGAAGCGCCGGCAGAGGTCCATCCGCGCCTGGAGAAGTTCCGTCACCGCTGGGATGTGGCAGGCAGGGAACGCTGATCGGTTTACACCTTAGATTCGAAGCATAGAAGAAGAGAGAACTCAGGCCAGCCAAGCCTTGACAGTAGTGTTCTACTGCTGCAAGGACTGGCTGGCCTGTTCTGTGACAAGGAGTAGAGGTATGCAGCAGGAAGGAAATCCGGATTATTTGTGAAGCCCGGCCTGCTTGCGTCTGTGAGTGTACATTCTCCACTGATAATGAATGAAGCAGCCGATGCAGAAGCCGAGAATGGCAACCGTTGCTGCGATTCCGACCATCAGACTGAAGAGATATCCCGCGATGGTCCAGCCGGCGAGAAAGCTGACCAGTCCGCCCGCCAGACTGAAGACGGCAATCTTCTGGTTGAATTGCTGCTGCTCCGGGTCTTCAAGCACATAGGCGGAGCGCGGCTTCTTCAGCAGCGGGCTGCACAGCTTGATGACGGGATTATATCCGAAAATTAGACCGGATAATCCCGCGGCAAGCGGGAGGGCGAGAATCCAGTGGAGACCTGTGAGCAAGGCCAGTAATACACATATGACAATGAAGGCCTGATTGAGCTTCACTAGCGGCCGGGGAATTCCCTGCACGGAAGGCGTTTGATTCATGTAAATCAAACCTTTCTCATTGGAATTGTATAATTTAACTCGATTATAACGGCAGAACGCGGAAGTAGCAATCCTTATGTGCTACGATCAAGAAACAGAAATTAAAATTTGAAATTATTATCCATTGACAACGGAAGTTTTTTTGTGGTTTTATTATGTAGACCAATTGTTATAATTGTTGGATCGTCAAGATAAGGAAGTGTAGAGCTTGTCGAACAAGCCTAATGCACGCGAAGCCATTGTGGATACGGCTTCCAGGTTGTTTTTTACACAGGGGTACCATGCTACCGGACTGAATCAGATCATCAAGGACAGCGAATCGCCCAAGGGTTCCTTGTATTATTATTTCCCCCACGGCAAAGAGGAGCTGGCACTGACCTGCATTAACCGGACTAGTGAAGAGGTAGCCCATTTATTGCGCCATTATATGGAGGGTGAAGCGGCACCGGCTCAGGCAGTGCAGAATTTCATCATGTCTATGGCAAATGAGGCGGAAAAATCTTCTTTTGAAGGGCTCGTTCCGTTCAGCTTCTGGGTAGCCGTGGAGACCTCCTGTGTCAGCCATGAGCTTCGTACTGCTTGCCAGTGTGTCTTCAGAGATTGGCAGGATATTATTGCGAAGCGTCTGATCCGGGAGGGGGTACAGGAGGAAACGGCAGAGCGCAAAGCTTCGGTGGTGGTCTCCTTGTTCGAGGGAGCGCTGCTGCAGGCGTTGACCTGCAGAAATATTCAACCGCTGGAAGCAGCGGCAGAGTGCATTCCGGCAATACTGGCTTAACCGTAATACGCAAGACCAGAGAGAGATATACACAGATACCAGGAGGATACGAGAGTGAACGCAACTATGACTGACAAGGGGTCAAGCGAACCCCTGCAATTCAAGACTTTACCTATTCTGATCTCCCTGCTGATTGCCGGCTTCATCGGCATGTTCAGTGAGACCGCCCTAAATGTAGCTTTAAGTGATCTTATGAATGTCCTGCAAATTACACCATCGACGGCGCAGTGGCTGACTACCGCCTATCTGCTGACGCTGGGCATTCTGGTTCCGATCTCGGGGATGCTGCTGCAGTGGTTCACCACAAGACAGTTGTTTGTCGCTGCCCTATGCTTCTCTATTCTGGGCACATTCCTTGCGGCGATGTCGCCGAATTTCGAGTTTCTGCTCACTGCGAGAGTGGTGCAGGCGATGGGAACCGCGCTGCTGCTGCCGCTGATGTTCAATACGATTCTAATCATCATTCCCGCTGAGAAAAGAGGGGCGGCGATGGGACTTATCGGCTTGGTCATCATGGTAGCTCCAGCGATTGGACCTACGATTGCCGGTCTGCTGATTGAGAGCCTAAGCTGGCACTGGATCTTCTGGCTATCGCTGCCGTTCCTGGTGATCGCCCTAATTAGTGGAATTCTCTTCATGCAGAATGTCACGGAAGTGACGAAGCCGAAGATTGATGTCCTGTCCATTATTCTGTCCTCCTTCGGCTTCGGCGGTATTGTCTACGGCTTCAGCAGTGCTGGTGAAGCAGAAGGCTGGGGAAGTCCGAAGGTTATTATCGCCATCGTGATCGGTGCGATTGCCCTTATTCTATTCTGTATCCGCCAGTTGACAATGAAGCAGCCGATGATTGATCTGCGCGCCTTCAAGTTCCCGATGTTCGTGGTTGGAGTACTGATGGTCTTCATCTGTATGATGGTTATTCTCTCCTCGATGCTGATTCTTCCTATGTATCTGCAGCAGGGACAAGGGTATTCAGCCTTCAAGGCAGGATTACTGCTGCTGCCGGGCGGAATCATCAACGGCCTAATGTCGCCGGTTATGGGGCGTATGTTCGACAAATACGGTCCGAAATGGCTGGTTATCCCAGGACTGGCGCTCGTCGCTGTCTCCTTGTGGTTCTTCTCGGGGATTACAGCTACTTCGACCGTTGTCTTCGTGATCGTGCTTCACAGTGTGCTGATGATCGGAATTTCCATGATTATGATGCCTGCACAGACGAATGGTATCAATCAGCTTCCCATGGAATACTACCCGCATGGTACAGCCATTATGAATACACTCCAGCAGGTGGCGGGTGCGATTGGTACAGCATTGGCGGTAAGCATCATGACCTCCGGCTCCAAAAGCTACATGCAGACCGTTACTAACCCGGCTGATCCGCTAAACATCGGCGCTGCCTTCACTCATGGAGTGCAGAATGCCTTTATCTTCGGAATGGTCATGGCTATTATAGGTCTGGTGATTGCATTCTTCCTTAAGCGTGTCATCGTATCACACAAGACTCAGGCTTCTATGCATTAATTATCTGCAAATGAATAAGAACCTCTCCTTGTTAAAATGGGCAACCAATTTGGCGGGAGAGGTTTTTTTGTGTTTTATACTTTAATGGGGAGGATTGAACAAGGGCCACTAGGAAGAGCTTCCGTATTTCTCCCAGACCGCTGCATACTTCTTCTCCAAGATCGCCCAGCGCTTCTCGGCGCCGTATTTCGCCTGGAGCTGCTTCAGGCATTGCTCCGCAGTCTCTGTATCCCCTGTATCCAGCAGGAACCCGAAGGTCTCCTCACTTAAATGCAGTGCTGTCCGCTGCATATAGTATTCAATAATGGCCCTGGCATCGGTTAAGGTGTACAAGAATTGAAGCCCCTGATCCAAGTGGAGCAGCAGGTCTGACGTGAACTTGTCCACATCTACTTCCGGCGTCAGGAAGTAGCGTTCCGGGGCGGCGGGGACGATTTGGTTGATCCGGGCATAGAAGTGAGCCAAACCCAGAGACAAAGCAGGCCTATATTGCGCAAGCTCTTCGGAATGAATATTGTAATTCACATAGAAGCTGAGCTCCTTGTGTGTATTGTACTTGAATTTCTGAATATTGATTTTATAGCTGAGTTGGCCCTCTATTTTGTTGAAATTCAGATCCTTTGTCCGATAGCCTTGCGCGGAGAAAAAAGGTTTGACGTCTTGTTTGATAATCTGCGTGAACAATTCCTTCATATTTAACAATTCGTTCATAGTAAGTAAGTCCTCCTTCACCTGAGGTGATAATAGACAGCATATTATAACGTGTCGGCTGACAGCTATAATTGTACTATAAACAGGATAAGCACAAATGACTTCATTCTGGGTGAATAAATACTGGACTGCATTTGGATAATCCTGTATATTAAGCATAGATAACCGATGTATAGGCGAAACAAACAGGAGGGAATGCCGATGAAGGTCAGCAAAGAAATGCTGAAGGGGAGTACAGGTACGATGATCCTCACTCTGCTGCTGGACAGGCCGCTGTATGGGTACGAGCTGATTAAGGAGCTGGAGCAGCGCTCACAGGGGGTTTTTGCCCTGAAGGAGGGTACGCTCTACCCGATTCTTCATGCGATGGAGAGTGAACGCTGGGTGGAAGCGTATTGGATGGAGGTAGACGGACGCAGACGCAAGTATTACCGGCTACTGGATGAGGGCAAGCACAAGCTGCAGGAGAAGAAGGCGGAATGGGCGCTGTTCAAGGGTGCCATGGATACCGTTCTGGGGGAGGGCAGCGGATGATGGAGCAAAGTAAGAAGGATCTGGAGCGTTATCTGGATACAGTGTGCGCACAAGTTAGGGCCAAAGGGATGCATAAAGAAATCCGGGACGAGCTAAGCGGACACTTCACAGACCTGGTGACGGAGCGGCTGGAGCTTGGTGCTACCGATGAAGAGGCTCAGCAGTATGCGATCAGGCAACTAGGTGATCCGCAGGCCGTAGGCAGAGAGCTGCACCAGATTCATAAACCGCGCATTCCCTGGGGGCTGCTGGCCGGTGTAATATTGTTGTCGGCGGTAAGTCTGCTGGGGATGGCAGCTGTGGAGGCGGGATTCACTGAGGATCTTATTCCTAATGCGCTAATGTTGCGTCAGTCTGTCTTTATCATCCTTGGTCTTATAGCTATGACCGGAATGTTCTTCATCAATTTCAAGCAATTGCAGCGGGCCTCAGGCTTTATCTATGGTGGAGCGTTACTAATGATTGCTGCCAGTCTGTGGCTCGGTCCTGAGATGATGAATGGCAGCAGGCGCTATGTTTCTATTCTGGGATTCCCATTTGATCTGATTGGTTGCAGTCCCTATCTCTTCGTTGTGGCGCTTGCAGGAATTTGGAAAAGACCAAATGTGCAGAATACTACGGGCGGACGACTGAGGAGTTGGTTGGAGTTGGGCTTGCTGCTGCTGCCTGCGGCCATTTATATTCTTATCCCTTCTTTTGCCGAGCTGGTTGTATATCTGGTTGTTGCTTTACCATTATATATAAGGATTACCCGGCGTTGGGTAAGCGTTATGGTTGTTGCTGTAAGCAGTGTATCAGGCGTTGCCCTATATGTTTGGAGTCAACTGCATTGGAGTGACCGGAACATTGATGCCTTCTATTTCCAAGATGTAGTGACAGGTGCAGGCTATATTAATCGGATCATACATGGGACGCTTACCTCTGCCGGCTGGAAGGGTCATGGCTTGGAAGGAGCAGGGAACGGGTTGATTTATCCATATACGGATCTGTTTCCCGTGGTGCTGATTCAAACCTTCGGCTGGGCCGGGGGGCTACTGCTCCTTGTGTTAACCTGTTGGTTTGTGCTGAAAATGGTTTCCTGCGCCCGCGCGGTAAGCGACACTTACGGCCGGATGTTGATCTTTGCTTTGACGCTGATGCTCTCGATCCGCTTGCTGTATGGCTTGTCTATACTCAGCGGCAGAATGCCGCTGATCTCCATACCGTTTCCATTCCTGAGCTACGGTCAGCATGTCTTCATTGAATTCGCTGCTGCCGGGCTGCTGATGGGGATTTACCGGCGTAAAGATATGCTCCCGGCGGGTCAAGCTCCATCTTCACTATAGACGCTCCCTGGGGCTGCACCGTATACTGGAAGGGTAAATATGGGATGAGGCAGGTGAGGAGTAAGCATCGTGAACAAGCTGCGATATACAGGTACAAGACTCGGATTACTGTTAGGTTCAATGATTGTAAGCGGGGCTGTGCTTCTGGGCGCCATGACAACGGCTACAGCGGCATCCGTGACTCCTGAGACACCGTTTACACCAAGTACAGTTGTGAAGAAAAATAATCTGCCCGGCGGTTTTGTCTATCTGGATGAGGTTATTCCCTCGGCGCAATATGAGATCCGTTATTATAGTGAGAATAATTTTACCGGCACCAGAGTGGACGGATATAAGGCACCGCTCGCGATCTTCACGAAGACTGCCGCTGCTGCACTGAAGAAGGTTAGCGAAGATCTGGAGCAGAAGGGTTATATCCTGAGAATCTATGACGCATACCGTCCGCAGCAAGCCGTCAATCACTTCGTGCGCTGGTCGCAGGATGCTTCCGATCTGAAGATGAAGCCACAGTATTATCCGAAGCTGGACAAGCGCAATCTGTTCAAGCTGGGCTTCATCGCCAAGAAATCGGGGCATTCCCGGGGCAGCACGATCGACTTGACCCTGGCCCAGAAGAGTACAGGCAAGCTGGTGGATATGGGCAGCCCTTATGATTTTTTCGGTGAAATCTCTTACTATAATACGACGCTCATCAGCAGCACCCAGCATGAGAGCCGCAAGATTCTGAAGGATGCGATGACGAAGCAGGGCTTCAAGCCGTACGCCAAGGAATGGTGGCATTTCACCCTGATTAAGGAACCTTATCCGAAGCAATATTTCAACTTCAAGGTGGAGTAGGGCTGTTCCAAAGCTGTACAGAACGGTTAATGAATAATGTAAGGTTAATCTCTGAAGCATGCGTGCATAATATTCTAATACAGGAGAGGTGGGATCGATTTGTTCAAAAGAATCGTAACCGTATTCCTTAGTGTAATGTTATTTGCAGCAGGAGCAGGTGTATTGACCAGTCCTAACGTTAGTGCCGCCGGAAGCTTGAGGATTATCGTGAACGGGCAGGAATTGCAGCTAGGCGGGGGGGCATCGGCCTATACCGACGGAACGGACATTATGCTCCCGCTGCGGGAGACGGCCCAAGCCCTCAAGTATAAGGTCACCTTCAGTGGTGCTACCGGGACGTTCCTGCTGGAACGGTTCCAGGAGAGCGTTCAGTTCAGACTCTCCGGTAAGGAGCTTGTGCTCGACGGCAAGAACAAAGTACCTTTTACAGGCGGCTTTGAATTAAAACAAAAAAAGGCGTACGCGCCGCTGTCTTTTTTTGCAGCAATCGGGTTAGTCACTTCCTATAATCCGGAAACAGACCAGGTTGACGTATACGCACCGGAGGTAATGGCTGGTGCCGTAGCGGGTCTGCTTGTAACCGGTAACTATCCGGCGCTGAAGGAGCGGTATTACGCCAAGGATCCAGAACCCGCTGTTCTTCCGGTGCTCCAGCAGAGCTGGGAAGGGATGAATACGCCGGCGGGCAGCTACCTCGGAGTGAAATCGACCACCAGCACACAGCAGGATGGAGTAATGATGATTGTGAGCGTATTGTCCTTCACCAAAGCGGAGGCCGTACTGACTCTGGAACTGGGCGCTTCAGGTAAGCTCACCAAGCTGACTCTAACGCCGGTTCAGGCAGCCAATGAAGTATTGGCCAGCCCGGCCCAACCCTAGATTCGTATAAGACATAACTTCACTCCCAAGGGAGAATTCCACGGCTTAAGCATAGCTGCAGGAATTCTCCCTTTATATTTCTGTTGACAGAATGCCGGAAAGAGAGTAATTTTAAATTCGAATTAAACAATGTTTAAATCGTTGATTAGATCAATGATTAAGATTCTGTGACAGAGGAGGGCGGCAATCTTCATTATGGCCAAACCGGACGGTAAGACGGATTCAACGGACAAAGATACGAAGCAGATTATTCTGGATGCCACCGTGGACTTAATCCGTGAGGGGGGATTCCGCTGCATCACCCTGCGCAGTATTGCAGCGAGGGCAGAGACCAATCTGGCGCTGGTGAACTACTACTACGGCTCCAAGGAGAAGCTGTTCGGCGATGCGGTGAAGCAGCTTATGGCGACTTTTGACGATGCCTTTAAGGTCCTGGAGGATACATCTTTGCCGCCAAAAGAGCGCCTGAAGCTGTTCTTCACGCGGTACATTGTCAATCTCAACCGCTATCCCGGTATGGCCCGGCAGATGCTTGATCAGCGGCATCATATCATGGGCTCCCACGATGAATATGCGAAATATTCCAAGCTGATGCGGATTGAGCGGATTCTGGACGCACTTGGGGAGATTACCGGAGAACAGGACCGCGATAAGCTCATGATGATGAATTTGCAGATCTACGGGGCGATTGTCTTCCCGGTAATTATGGTGAGCAGTTTCCCGAAGGAGCGTGAGGATCTTCAGGAGATCTTCAGGCTGGCCCCGCTGGAGGAGCAGATTGACGGGTTGTTTGAGCTTTATTTTCACAAGTATAACTAATCATGAATAGAGAGAAGAGTGGACAAGAGAATGTCAAAACCTATGAATCCAAGTAACACCGCAGCAGCAGAGGCGCCGTTCTCTCTGAGAGCTATACTGCCATCCTTGCTGGCGATTATTGTCGGGATGATCATGGTTATTCTGGACAGCACCGCGGTCAATGTTGCCGTTCCGAATCTGGTGCAATATTTCGATACGGATCTGAAGACTGTTCAATGGGCGATCACCGGCTATACACTTGCGCTCGCTGCTGTAATTCCGTTGGCCGGCTATATGACGGACCGGTTCGGGTCCAAGCAGGTATTCCTAACGACCATTGCCATGTTCGTCTTTGGCTCTGTATTATGCTCTGTAGCTCAGACTTCGGGGCAGCTGGTTCTATTCCGCGTCATTCAAGGTCTTGGCGGCGGCATGGTCGCTCCAATCGGGATGGCGATGGTCTTCAGGCTCGCTCCGGCAGAGCGCAGAGGCTCTATCATGGGAATGCTCGGTATTCCAATGCTGCTGGCTCCGGCCCTGGGGCCGATTCTTTCGGGCTGGCTGGTGGAGTATGTAAGCTGGCACTGGATTTTCCTGATTAACCTGCCAATCGGTATTGTAGGTATTATTCTGGGCCTTAAATATTTGCCGGTGACCGAGAAAAAGGGAAGAGCTCACCTCGATATCCTCGGAATCATTCTGGCTCCGCTCGCCTTCTCGATGCTGGCTTATGGCGTCAATCAGGGCGGCGGGGAGAGCTGGACTTCAACCGGGGCTATCGTAGGCTTGTCGGTTGGCGGAGCCGCGTTGATCGTCTTTGTCATTGTTGAACTGCTGCAAAAGCATCCGCTGCTGGAGCTGCGCGTCTTCCGTTCCTCGGACTTCACGCGCGGGATTATTCTGTCCTGGGTCACACAGGCGGCATTGTTCGGCTCCATGCTGTTCGTTCCGCTGTATCTTCAGCAGATCCGCAATTACACGCCGCTTGAGACGGGTCTGATCCTGCTTCCCCAGGCGCTGGCTTCCGGAGTAGGGATGCCGCTGGGCGGCCGCTTGTTTGACAAAATCGGTGCACGTCCGCTGGTATTCGTAGGTCTCAGCATTATATCGACGGCCCTGTTCCTGCTCTCTGGAGTTACAGTAGACACCAGTCTTCCTATTATTATGCTGTGTCTGGTGATGATGGGCCTCGGTATGGGTCTGTCGATGATGCCGGTCAACACCCATGTTCTGAACTCTGCGCCGCGTGAATGGGTGAACCGGGTTACCCCGCTTACCGCCGCTGCCCAGCAGGTTGTGGTATCGTTCGCTGTTGCCGGTATGACCGGGTACCTGACCAGCCAGATTACCGTGCATATGGATAAAATGACCGCCGGAAGTAATCCGCTTGCCGCTGCCGTACAGGGCTTCGGGGATGTCTTCTTCCTCTCGGGCTGCATCGCCGTAGCCGGAGTGGTGCTCAGTCTGATTCTGCGCCGTCCAAAGACAGCAGGCGCTGCACCTTCTCCTGAAGAACAGCAGACGGATGCCGCCATGATGATGGGGCATTAACCGGTTGTAGCTGCTATGTAAGATAACCGTTATAGACTAACAAAGAACGTCCCTGACTGCCGGTTGGCAGGGGGGCGTTTTTTTGGTTTTTGGATGATCTGGTGGGGCATGAGCTATAGAGGTCCGTGGGTTCGAGCCGGATGTATATGGGAAACTGAATACAATGGGCGGGTGCGAGGGTGCATGGGAGGACGCTGGACCAGTTGAAGTCTGGGGAGCAAAATGAAGAGCACTAATGCACCTGAATATGCTCGATGTGGGCAAAAAGAGCAAATGAGGTGCACTAATACCCCTGAATACGCGAGATGCTGGCTAAAGGAGCAAAATGAGGAGCACTAGTGCACCTGAGTATGCTAGATGCGGGCTAAAGTGGAAAATGAGGTGCACTAATGCACCTCAATCGTCTGTTGCTTCAATAAATAAGCGGTTGGCTAAGGCTGGCACATACATTTGCTAAGCTATAAGTGCGCCCGCCGCTTCTTCAGCAGCCTAGCCGGAGGAACCATATGCAGCTTGCCCAGCAGCTCGGAGGCCAGAATCCCCAACAGGACAAGAGCGGCACCAGTATAGCCCTGAAGCGAGAGTTGTTCGTGCACGAACAAGTAGCCGAAGAAGGCAGCGAATACCGGCTCAAGTGCGAAGATCAGACCGGTGCGGGTCGGTGTAGTGTACTTCTGGGCAACCGGCTGCAGGATGAACCCGCAGGCACTGCAAAAGATCCCCAGAGCCAGAATAGCGATCCAGCCCGGAAGGGTGGACGGCAGCGAAGGCGTCTCGAAGATAGCGGATAGAATCAGAGCATAGCCCCCGGCGAAGCCGAGCTGCAGAATGCCGATATTCAGCGAGTCGCAGGTCTTAACCGCCCGGCCCGTCACTAGAATCTGCACCGCATAGAATACTGCGGACAGAATACAGAGGAGATCACCGGGCTGGACTTGCAGCGATCCGTTCAGCGTAAGCAGCCCGATGCCGCTGATGGCGAGCACGGTGCCGAAGATCTGCGGGGGCGCGACTTTTTTGCGGAAGACCAGAACCTCCAGCATCGGAACGAACACAACGGTCAGAGCGACCAGGAAACCGGCATTAGAGGTCGTAGTGGTCTTCAGTCCGAAGGTGATGCAGGTGAATACGCCAAGCAGCAGGAAGCCGAGCAAGGCTCCGTATTTCAAGGTTCGGGCATCCATACTGCGCAGCCGTTTGCGGAAGAGCAGCCCCGCCAGGATGAACGCAAGCCCGAAGCGCAGTGCGATCAGATTGAATTCTCCCAGTGTACCCAATCCCAGCTTCATGAACAGGTAGGAGGAGCCCCAGAATAGTGTTACTACAATGAGCATTAGCTCGGCCTTAAGCGGCTTCATTCAGTCATCATCCTTCTTTATTTCAAGTGAATATAGTATAATACGCATGAATACATAAGGTAACTGAATGTTTATCATAGGATACATGAGAAATTATCATGTTAAGTGAGGGGGCTGGACATGAGTCTGATTAAGTACGAAGTGTTCCTGAAAGTGGTGGAGCTGGGCAGTCTAACGCGGGCCGCAGATGCGCTGGGCTTCACCCAATCCGGAATCAGCCACACGCTGAGCAGCCTGGAGCACGAGTTCGGCTTTCCGCTGCTGGTGCGCAGCCGGTCGGGGGTAAAGCTGACGGTGAACGGGGAGCAGGTGATGCAGCCGATCCGGGAGATTCTGAACTGGAATGAGCAGCTTAAGCAGCAGGTAGCGGATATTCATGGTCTGGAGACGGGGACGATTACCATAGGAACCTTCACGAGTGTCTCTGTCCATTGGCTGCCGGACATCATTAAGGAGTTCCGCCGGGAATTTCCTTACATAGAGTTCAAGCTGATGGAGGGCGGGTATCTGGAGATTGAGCAGTGGATCGAGGCTGGGGTGGTCGATTGCGGATTCCTATCATTGCCGACAAGGGAGCGGTTCGAAGTCATTCCGCTAAAGCAGGACCGGATGCTGGCGATTCTCCCGCTCAGCCATCCGCTGAGCAAGTCCCCTTATATGCCGCTGGCTCAGATCGCCTACGAGGACTTCATCATTCCGAAGCCCGGTTCGGACTATGACGTACAGCGGGTGCTGGAGAAGGCGGGCATCAAGCCGAACATCAAGTTCTCAGCCGGTGACGATTACGCCATTATTGCCATGGTGGAAAAAGGTCTGGGCATCAGCATCCTCCCGGAGCTGGTCACCAGGTTCCAGTATGAGCGTGTAGCCATGCTTGAGCTGGAGGAGCGCAGTTTCCGTTCGCTTGGTATCGCGGTCAACTCGATGAAATATGCTTCACCTGCCACGCGGCGGTTCTTACAGCATGTGCAGCACTGGTCGTCCGGCCAAGGCGTAATTTGAATGTTAAAAAAGCGCAAAAAGGCATGTTTTCAAAATTGAAAACATGCCTTTTTGCCAATGGTCATCCGCTTAATTTGCGCCCTTCATTGTCGAGAAACAACAGCTCGTAGTATTTTTTGGGCCGCCCCTTACTGTTGTCCCTTTTTTCAAATACCGTTTGTACTTGTTTACTTTCCTCAATTTTGTTAAGAATTCGGTTGGCACCTTTGACGGTCATGGACAGGCACTGTGCAACATCCTCAGAGGATAGCTTATTGGTTCGCATGATTGCTGCATAGGATATGATTTTCTGTAAATTGATGTTGTTGATTCCGATCCTTTTGGCTAAGGCGATGATTTCCGGGTCCCCCTGTTCAGAGAACTGGATGACATTCATGCTCCGCATGGGGCCGGCAACCTTCTGATTCTCGTCTATGAAAAAGCTGGAACTGCCCGTATAGGCTTCGGCCTGTCTGTGAGCCTTGGTGGCGTTAACGTTCGCTTGAAAATATTCATGCCCCGAGCCCCACCCGATCTTCACCTTGCCCTGTATACGCTCCTCCAGATACTCCAGCAGGCTACAGTTATGCGCGTTAGAGGTGATTCTCATGAAATTGCCGTAGGTGGTGTACAGTCTGACATAGCCTTCTGAGATTTGGGCCGTGTCTGCCAGATTTACGCTGCGCAAAAAATTGCCGACCAGGACTTTCAGCTCATGAAGCTCCTCTTCGGAGGAGTGCTGCTCATTTTGGACCGATAAACATGCGACCACTGCCCTCTGGTTCTTAAGCTTGAGGATGGTAATTTCGTTAATAATCTCGCTGATGGTCTCTTTAACGTTCTCCAAAGTTGGCCGGATTAAGATATATTTGACGCCGTGCTTTTGGAGTTCTGGAACAAAGTGACCGAAGGCTGTAATGGACAGGTCTATTTTCTTAGCTTCCCACAGCGTGATATGGTTCTCCAGCATGATCTCCACACGCTCCAGCAAATTTCCGCTGCTAACGGGCTTTCCTTCATGAGTCAGATATTGCTGGAATTCGCTGAAAGAATCGATGACATACGCATAATCCACATAGACTCGGGAGATATCAAGCTCAGGTTCTGTAACCAGCAGCCGGAAAAGCTCTCTGTACAGCAGATTCTCATCATCATGCAAAATGTGAACAGGTACCTTATCGTCAAGGCATTCCTTGTCTATGGCCTCGTAAAGCATCCTCCCGCTGATCACAAATCCATCCACCGAATCCAGGTTTTTGAGATAAATGTCCGTTGTTTCGCGGAAGTTGCTGATGGTAAGGAAGCGGAACTGGCACAGGGGCCGCATTTCTTCTTCAATGGCGCGGAAGTAATCCATATGGGACTCTGGCGTGATAATACCCAGCTTGATTTTCATAATTGATTCCTTTCATGAACAGTTCAATCAAAAGAGTTATATCACAATAAATGTGATATTACAATGTTCCGGCGGCCTACTGAAATAATGTTCTTAAAATGTCTAAAAGTATCTTGACAGTGGATGAATTTATAAGTACGATAAACATGTTCTCAAAAAGTCTTAAAATACAAAGGAGGAATGCCTACACTGTTCTTACGTTCATTTAATTTATGCTTTGGGAGATGTTCATTGTGAGTGTAGAAGCTGAAGACTTAATGAGTATGGCTCATCAGCTGCAGGACAAAATGGTCATGTACAGGCATCATCTTCATGCGATTCCTGAGCTTGATCTAAGTTTGCCTAAGACAACTGCATACGTAAAAGAGGCATTGGAGTCGATGGGTCTTAAGCCCACTCCCATAGGAGAATCAGGACTAACAGTTACCATTGGCGGACAGCATGAAGGGAAGGTGGTTCTGATCCGTGCGGATATGGACGCTTTGCCCATTCCAGAGGAAACGGAGCTCTCTTACGCGTCGTTGAATGGAAATATGCATGCCTGTGGGCATGACATGCACACTTCCATGCTGCTGGGGGCGGCGGAGATTCTGAAGGCGAGCGAAGAGCAGCTTCGCGGGACAGTTAAGCTTATGTTCCAGCCGGGTGAAGAGACGCTGCACGGAGCACAGATGATGCTGGAGAATGGGATTCTGGACAATCCCAAGGTGGATGCAGCCATGATGCTCCATGTGTTGACCGGAATGCCGCTTCCTATCGGACAATTTGTTGTGCCTGAGGAAGGGGGAGCGATCTCTGCTTCTTCGGATTGGTTCGAAATCATCATCCGCGGAAGGGGCTCACATGGAGCGATGCCCGAGGCCGCAGTGGACCCCTTAAATGTGGCTGCTCATCTTCATCTGGCGCTGCAGGGTATCCTCAGCCGGGAAATATCGCCGATTGAACATGCAGTGCTTACCATCGGCGTGATGGAAGGCGGCACTACGAACAACGTGATTCCCGATACGGCCAGATTGAAAGGCAGTGTGCGCACATTTAACACCGCATTGCGGGATAAAATGGAGACCCGTATCCGTGAAATTACCGCAGGGATCGGAGAAACTTTTCAGGCAAAGATGGAAGTGATTTATACACGTGGTTGTCCTGAAGTGAGAACGGATGGCGGGCTTAATGAGCAAATGAGGGCTTCGATTGCAAATACCTTCGGCGATGACTCCTATATTGGTATAACTGAGCTGATACCCGGCGGTAAATTAATGGGCTCGGAAGATTTCGCCTTTGTCTCACAGGCAGTGCCAAGTACCACGGTGTTTCTTAACGCAGGCAATATGCAAGATGGTTATAGTTATCCTGTACACCATCCAAAGACGATGTTCTCGGATGAGGTGCTTCATAGAGGGGCTGCGGCTTACGCAGCTTTTGCCAGAGACTGGCTTGAAAGTAACAGATAAGCTCTAAACCAAACTTAGGAGGAATTACAATGACAGAGAGACGTATGATTGGACCCACCAAATTCGAAGAGTACTCGGAGAAATACAAGGAATTCCTGTTAATGACCCGCCGTGACGGAATCATTGAAGTGCGTCTGCACACCGATGGAGGCTCGTACACGCACAATTGGGAAGCTCATACCGCCTGGTCTCATGCCTGGTCAGATATTGGCCGTGACCCTGAGAACGAAGTCATGATTATTACGGGAACTGGGGATAAATGGTTGATCGGCGACCCAGAGGTCTGGAATACGAAATTCATGGACTGGCCGAAGCAAAAGAAGCTCGAACAGTATCATGAATCACTGAGACTGCTTGAAAATCTGATCTTCTGCATCGACATTCCGACGATCGGGGTGGTCAACGGGCCGGGAACGCACTGTGAACTCGCAACACTCTGTGATATTACCATTTGTACGGAAGACGCTGACTTTTTCGATCCGCATTATCTGGGAGGCACGCCTCCAGGAGATGGAATGCTGCTGACACTGCAGAACATGATCGGTTTCAAAAAAGCTGCCTACTACGCCTACACCGGCAAGAATATCAATGGTCAGACCGCCTTGGACCTGGGTATCGTCAGTGAAGTTCTGCCCCGTGAAAAGCTTCTTCCGCGCGCATGGGAGCTTGCGGAGATGATCATGCAGGCACCGCGTTCAACGAGACATCTGTCTCACTCCATCATCTCCCGTCCATGGAAGCAGGCCCTGCTCGCCGATCAAGGATTCCAGCTGGCCCACCAGATGTACGACATGGCCATAGATGAAGAAGGAGCGCTGGAGCGGCTGAAGAAAATGCAAGGACGCCTGATGGGCAACGATGTTCAATAGAGAGATGACTGGACCTACTAGACTCGAAGAATACTCTGAGAAGTACAAGGACTTATTCCTCATGACCCGCCGTGACGGTATTCTCGAAGTGCGGTTGCACACTCACGGGGGACCTTTACAATTCGACTGGCCGGTCCAAGCCGCATATGGTCAGATATGGTCAGATATTGGCCGTGATCCTGAGAATGAAGTCATGATTCTCACAGGGACAGGAGAGTTGTGGCAGACCGGCAATCCTGAAGTCTGGACCACCAAATTCATGGATTGGCCGAATCGCCGGAAGCTAGAGATGTATCATGAATCACTTAGAATGATTGAAAATATGGTTCATTGCCTGGACATCCCCACGATTGGGGCGATCAATGGCACAGGCGCACACTGGCAATTGGGAACGCTTTGTGATATTACCCTTTGTACGGAAGCCACAGCGTTCTTCGATGCCCATTATCTGGGCGGTGTACCGCCCGGAGATGGAATCGTTCTGGCACTTCAAAGGATTGTGGGAACCAAGAAAGCGGCATACTATGCATACACGGGCTTGAACATTAATGCTCAAGAGGCATTAGATCTCGGTATGGTTAGCGAGGTGCTGCCTCATGATCAACTTCTTCCACGGGCATGGCAGCTGGCAGAAATGATCATGCAGGCACCCCGCTCTACGAGACATCTTACTCATTCGATTGTGTCACACCCGTGGAAACAAGCTTTTGCAGAGGATCAGGGTCTTCAGCTTACCCACCAATTGGTTGACATGGCTATGGATGAAGAGGGGATTCATGAGCGGTTGATGAAGCTTAAGGAACGTTTTCAGAGTAATGACAACTGAGAAGGGATAAGGGTGCTATGAGATCGTTGACTGAGCTATATAAGATTGGCAGCGGACCGTCAAGCTCCCATACCATGGGGCCGGAGAAAGCGGCCAGAATCTTCAAATCGGAAAATGAAGACGCAGACCAGTTCAAATCGTTGATCTATGGTTCCCTTGCCAAAACAGGCAAAGGCCATATGACGGACAAGGCTATTCTTCGGGCATTGTCACCCGCTTCAGCGGAGGTTGAATTTGTTCCACAGCCTGACTTTGTTCTGCACCATCCCAATACGATGGACTTGTTCGCTTACAAAGACGGTCAGCAAACCAATTCCATGCGTGTTGTCAGCATCGGCGGCGGGGATATCGTGATTGAGGGACGGGAGGAGACGCTTGGATCTGGAGTCTACCCGGAGAACAGCTTTGCCGAGATCAGTACCTTTTGTAAAGCGAAGCATATCCGCCTAAGCGATTATGTTGAGCAGCGTGAAGGCCCGCAGATCTGGGAGTTCCTCCAAGGCATCTGGGAAGCGATGAAGCGGTCGATCGACGAGGGGTTATCTGTTACAGGGATTCTGGAAGGCGGGCTTAATGTTGAGCGCAAGGCGCAATATTTATATCATCAGGGGCATGTGGATGAGAGCCCGGAGACGCGGGAGAACCGGATCGTCAGCGCGTACGCTTTTGCCGTCAACGAACAGAATGCGGCCGCTGGTACAGTCGTAACGGCTCCAACCTGCGGGGCCTGCGGTGTTGTACCCGCCTCGCTCCGTTATATGCAGGAGAAGATGGAGGTCCCGGACGAACAGATCCTCCGGGCACTGGCTGTCGGCGGGCTTATTGGTAATCTGGTGAAGCAGAACGCCTCCATCAGCGGCGCTCAGTGCGGCTGCCAGGCGGAGGTGGGTACGGCTTGCTCTATGGCAGCGGCTGCACTGGCTGAACTGTCCGGTATGGAAATCGACCAGATTGAGTATGCGGCGGAGGTAGCCATGGAGCACCACCTGGGGTTAACGTGTGATCCGATTAACGGACTGGTGCAGATCCCTTGCATTGAGCGGAACGCTGTCGGCGCAATGCGGGCGATCAATGCGCTTAGCCTGGCTAAGTTCTTGTCGGGTACCCGTAAAATATCCTTTGATCTGGTTGTTCAGACGATGTATGAGACAGGCCTCGATATGAACAGCAGGTACCGTGAAACTTCTGAAGGCGGGCTTGCTAAGTTCTACAACATGGGCAGTTAAATGAAAATGATATCGCAGTAGATGAAGGATTAATTCCAAGCTTGTGAATAAGACAAGGAACGTCCCTTGCTGCCGGTTGGCAGAGGGGACATTTTTTTCGTTTGGCGGGAGATCTGTAGGGCGGACCTCACTGTAAGGCAAGAAGGGATTTGACTAAAGTGCAGCATGAATGAGAAAATGTATGCGTGTACATCGAGTAGTCTATTCAGTGAGGAGGCACCAAATGAAACAGCTGCGCATTGGAATGATAGGTTATAAATTCATGGGCAAGGCCCACAGCAACGCTTACCGCAGTCTGCCCATGTTCTTCCCGAAGGCAGTGAAGCCGCAAATGTCGGTCATCTGCGGACGTAATGAGGAAGCGGTTACAGAGGCGGCAGCACAGCTTGGCTGGTCGGAGAGTGTGACCGACTGGAAGGAGCTGATCGCACGCAGCGATATTGATCTGGTCGATATTAATGCGCCAAGCAATGCCCATAAAGAGATTGCCCTGGCGGCTGCGGCAGCAGGCAAGCATATCTTCTGTGAGAAGCCGCTGGCCCTGAATCTGGAGGATTCCCGCGAGATGCTGGAGGCTGCCGAAAAGGCTGGAATAGCGCATATGATTGGCTTCAACTACCGTTTCTCCCCGGCGGTACGGCTGGCGAAGCGGCTGATTGAGAGCGGCCGGCTGGGCCAAATCTATCACTTCCGCGCGTGGTTCCTGCAAGACTGGATTCTTGATCCGGAATTCCCGCTGGTCTGGCGGCTCCAGAAGGAGGTTGCCGGTTCGGGATCGCATGGTGATCTCGGGGCGCATCTGATTGATCTGGCTCATTTCCTGGTCGGAGATATAGAGGAAGTTATAGGTATGAGCGAGACCTTCGTCAAGGAGCGGCCGCTTGCAACGGAGATGACGGGGCTGAGTGCCAAGGCTGGTAAGGATGCGCCGCGCGGTCCGGTAACCGTAGACGATGCAACATTGTTCCTGGCCCGCTTTGTGAACGGCGCACTGGGCAGCTTCGAGGCGACGCGGTTTGCCGCCGGACACCGTTCGACCAACTCCTTCGAGATTAACGGCAGCCTGGGCAGTGTGAAGTTTGATTTTGAACGGATGAATGAGCTGGAGGTCTACCTGACCTCGGATGACGAGGATGTGCAGGGCTTCCGCCGGGTACTAGCCACCGATCCGTCCCATGATTATACCGAGGCCTGGTGGCCGCCGGGCCATACCATCGGATTCGAGCATACCTTCATCCATGAGATGCTGGAGCTGTCGAATGCCATTGAGGAAGGGCGCCAGCCGGAGCCTAACTTCAACGACGGCGTGAAATGCCAAGCAGTGCTGGAAGCGGTCGAGCGTTCGATTGAGCAGCGGCGCTGGGTTACGATATCTGAGATGTAAGCTGAAGACAGAGAAACACCGCCGGGGGATAGTGGCCGGCGGTGTTTTTTGGGCTTGAAACGCCCGCTTACTCCTGCTTCCGTGCCTGGGAAGGGGTTAGACCTTTGTACTGCTTGTACAGCTTAGTGAAGTAATTCGGATTGTCACAGCCGACCCGGCCTGAGATCTCGGTAATCGTCAGGTCCGTCTCCAGCAGCAGCCGCTGTGCCTCATCCATTCTGCAGAAATTCACATAATCGATGAACGTCCGCCCGGTGAGCTTTTTGAAGGTTTTGCAGAAATGAAAAGGGTTCAGATTCACGAACCTGGCAGCGGCCTCAATCGACATCTTCTGATCTGCGTGGTTCTCCAGGTATTCCAGCAGCGGCTTGAAGCGCTCCCGGTGGATCGAATGGCGTTCGCTGTGCTCCCGCTCGCTGCGTTGCCGGGCCGGGAAGGCCCGGGACATCAGGGTGAAGAACAGGTGCAGCTGATTCTTCACCACGAGCTGAAAAGCCGGCTGCTTGGCCTCCACTTCGGCAATCACCCGCTCCAGCAAATGATAATACGCAGCGCATTCAGGCTGCTGGGCGGCAGGCATAACCGGGAATTGATTCAGATTATTGAGGTACGGAGCTACGAATTGCTCGTGCTGGGAATCCTGGTTCCGGTCTTTGAACAGCGAGGCATGGAACACAATCGAGACATAAGAGAGGTCACCACTGCACAGGCTATAGCCGACATGAAGCCCGCCGGACGGCACCATCAGGACATCCCCCGGCCCGGCTTCATAAGGCTTGCTGTCCACATGAAAAATGGCCTGACCCTCGCGCATAATGATGATTTCGAAATGCTCATGCCAGTGCAGAAACAGGATGTTTTGTTCAGGAGATACCTCCCGGCAGTTGTTGAAGAACAGACGGAACGGATACGTTTTCTCTTCCAGCCTCGGGTATTCCTTAAGTTCCTTCGGATAGGTCATCTTTATTCAACTCCCGCAAGATTCAGCTAGTTTAGCACAAGATAAGTAGAGATTTTGCCCAAAATGAGCGATATACTAGGAATGTTGCATTAACTATAAACCAATATTGGAGTGGCATACAAGATGCAGGATACATTAAGAATCGGAACACTGGTTGGAGGCGGGGATGCGCTCAGAGTCATTCCGCAGATTATTGGACATGGCTTCGAGTCCTTCAGCTTAACCTTTTGGCAAACTACAGGAACTACTGATTTGGCGGAAACAGCGGCACGGGTGCGTGAACTGGCTGCGGAGCATGATTTCACGATTTCTTCAGTCGGCATATTCGGGAATCCGCTTACAGGGACAGGTGACAATTCGGATACGCTTGCCAGCTGGGAACGGCTGATCGACCATGCCCATTTGTTCGGGACGGATCTGGTCTCCGGCTTCACCGGACGTCTGCCCGGCGTATCTATAGATGAGTCGATTCCGAAGTTCACTGAGGTGTTCGGTGAGCTGTCGAAGCGGGCGGCGGAGCGCGGGGTCAAGATTGCTTTTGAGAATTGCTCGATGGACGGGAGCTGGCGGGCAGGGGACTGGAATATTGCGCATAACCCTACTGCCTGGGAGAAAATGTTCAACGCTGTGAATGCCGATAATCTCGGCCTGGAATGGGAGCCCTGCCACCAGATGGTGCAGCTGATTGACCCGATCCCGCAGCTGCGCAAATGGACGGACAAGATCTTCCACGTCCACGGCAAGGACGCAACCATCGCCTGGGATATTATCAAGGAATACGGAATCCACGGGCCTAAGCCGTATGTATGGCACCGGACGCCGGGCTTCGGGGATACGAACTGGACAGATGTGATCTCGATTCTTCGTCAAGCTGGATACAAGGGCACCATTGATATTGAAGGCTGGCATGACCCTGTCTATCGTGATGATCTGGAGATGACCGGTCAGGTCCATGCACTGAATTATCTCAAAACCTGCCGGGGCGGCAGCTTCATCCCTAACCCGGTGTAACTGGAGGAAAGAATGATGACAGCAGGATATCGTGTGGTTGTTGCGGGCTGCGGGGCTATGGCTAATGAGTGGATTACCTATGCACTGAAGCATACTGATGGAATAGAGATTGTAGCGCTCGTGGATATCCGGCGGGAGTCCGCTCAGGCTATGGCAGAGAAGCACGGGCTTACTTGTCCGGTATTTACTGATGTGGAACAGGCGATTGCGGGTACAGCGGCTAATCTGGTATTTGATGTGACGGTGCCGGCCAGCCATTACAATATTGCCAGCAGTGCGCTTGAGGCCGGTTGCCATGTATTCGCAGAGAAGCCGCTGGCGGAGACGATGGAGCAGTGCAATTCGATCGTGAGCATCGCTGAACGTACTGGCAGGAGCCATGCGGTGATGCAGAACCGCCGGTATGATCCGCGCATCCGTTCTTTGCGGGAGCTGATAACTTCAGGGGTTATAGGGCGGACAGGCTCTATCAGCGCTAATTTCTTCCTGGCTCCGCATTTCGGCGGTTTCCGGGATGCGATGGACAGCCCGCTGCTGCTGGATATGGCGATCCACACCTTCGATCAGGCCCGCTATATCAGCGGCGCTGATCCGGTAACTGTGTATTGCCAGGAGTTCAATCCGCCGGGATCATGGTATGCAGGGAATGCGGCGGCGGTCTGTATTTTTGAAATGTCGGACGGTTCTGTATTCTGTTATCAAGGCTCCTGGTGTGCGGAAGGCGCACCTACATCCTGGGAAGCTTCATGGCGGGTTCAAGGTGAAAAGGGCGCAGTAATCTGGGATGGCCGGGATCTGCCTTATGCCGAGGTGATTAGTGCCGGGAGTGAACACTCCGGCCAGTTCCTCCATGAATTCGAGCGCGTCGAAGCGCCGAAGGTACAGATGGAGGAGACCTTCCATCAGGGCTGCCTCGATGAAATGTTCCGTTCGCTGGCCGAAGGCCGTCCGGCCGAGACGGATTGCCGCGATAACCGCTACAGCATGGCCATGGTGCTGGCTGCTCTGGAGAGTGCGCGGACAGGCCGCAAGCTGAGCATTGCCGAATTCATAGAGGGCGCTGAGCTGGCGGGGAGTAAGGCGTAGGGGATTTTAGCAGGGGTTACAACATGGAATGCAAAAAAGCATGGGGGAAACCCCATGCCTTTTCTTTTACCGCCGTCACTGGTCACTAATCTGCTTGCTGGTCTGGTTATTTATCCGTCCCCAGTAACAAGTTCACAACCGTATCCAACTGCTGCTCCAAAGAATAAGGGTCCTCCATGACAAACTCATCATGATAATTATCCCCGTATAAAAATACTTTGCCATTCTTCACGGCAGGTACACTTTTCCATATATCACTTTCCATTGCTTGGTTCGTAATCTCAGCGTCGCCGTTATATACAAAGATATAATCCCCTAAATATTCAGGCAGCACCTCAAGGGAGATGGATTCGAACCCCTCTTTCATATGTAAAGCACTTTCTGTCGGTGGCAGCTTCAGCATTTCGTAAATAGTAGAGGAACCATAATTTCCGCCCGTGGCTGCTAACACATATACTGTTTTTTCGGCAAACTGAACGATGGATACCGTCTCCCCTTCCTTAATGACGTTAGATACCTTTGACTTTGCTTCAACAACCTTCTGTTCGTATTCCGCAATCCAATCCTCTGCCTGCTGTTCTTTTCCGAATATCGAGGCTACGCTTCTGAATTTATCAAGCGGTCCGGCTGTTGACAACTCTTCCCAGTATGGCAGAAAAACAGTAGTGCCGATCTTCTCATATTGCTCAACGTAATCTTCGATGGAACCGATAATGAGGTCTGGCTCCAGCATGGTCAATTTCTCCAGATTCATCGGGAATTCTCCCAGATCTTCGATCTTATCGAGTGTTTCTTGGGGAATCTCCGCCTTGTCCATCCAGCCTTCGTCGAGCATGAACGTCCTTGCCCCGACAGGGACAATGCCCAGTTTCAACAAATGGCCCATGTATTGGTCTGCCGCGACTTTTACCGGCTCTGCGGGTACTTCAATGTCTCCTCTTGGTGTGGTTACGATCCTTGTCTTAGAACTTTCTTGCGAGGCAGCCGGACTTGCCTGATTTACGTTGCTGTTCCCGCTGCTTGAATCCTTCGCTGCTGTGTTGGACCCGTTGGAGCAAGCACTGAGCAGGAGGGAGCCGCAGAGCAGGATAGCAGCCATGGCCACTGATCGGGTTGGTTTAAACATATGTATTTCCCCTTTATCCGTATTGTGATAATGATTATCATTATTAATATACAGATCCGCACTATGTTCAGAAATAGAGGATGTGGGGAAGTTTAATGGACTTTCAGCAACTTTGTGCTGCAGCAGCTTCCTATTTCTATGATGAGCAGGGGCTTCACCCTTTCGCTTTTTATAAATCCTGCTGAAATAATACCCGTCTTTATACCCGACACTTGCCGCAATCTCCCCGACAGAAGCATTAGTTGTCATTAGAAGCTCTGATGCAAGGTCAAGGCGGTAGCGAATTAAGTAATCTATCGGACTGATGCCTGTATGCTCTTTGAATAAGGATGACAGGTGATAAGCACTGAAATTGAACACTTCCGCAAGTGAATCTAAGGTAATAGGTTCCGCATAATTCTCCCGGATATAAGTGATTACCTGCACTGCAACAGAAGTTGTTCTGACCTCGGTCTCATGCTCTTGCAGGCGCAATTCCCTTAACGTCAGATGAACGAACTGGTAAAAAAGTGCTTTTACCTGAAGACGCTCTTCCGGCTGATCCCATTTCTGATACATCTGCTGAATTTTGTTATACAGTAAAAGCGGAGCCTTAGGGCTAAAACAATACTGCACTTGAAAAGGATTCGCTTCATGGAGCAAGGCTTTGTAGTAAATGATATAGTAAATAAATTTATCACTTACCGGTAGGATGCTTAGGGTCGCCCCTTCGCCGCAATGTAAAAGTTCAAATCCTGTACAAGCAAATTCAGCCTGGTCTGTCTGAACTTGTGCGCTCCCCTGTACCGATAGCAAAAATAGATTGGCAGGTATGATGAATGGAGGAAGAACTTCGCCTTGCGCTAACTCCTTCTGCCGGATATTCACCACTGTAATTGCAGCCTGATCCCAAAGTAATAATTGATTGCTGATGTGCATGATGCGATATTCCCCTCCGTAATCTGTCTACTCCCCATTTTAAATGATAACCATTATCAATGACAGTCCGAATAATACTTGCTATATTGAAAGTCACATAACTCCATATCCTTCTCACATCGCTGTATTCCAGATCTGTGTAATGAAGGTTAGAATAAATACCAGATAGTGGATGTAACGAACAAGGGGGAATCGCGATGGATGAGCAGTTGAAAGTTGTGATTGGGAGCGGCGGAAGCCGGCATAACCAGGGGTGGCTGCATACGGAGGAGAGGGAGCTTAATCTTTTGCAAGAAGAGCAGTGGGCCAACAGGTTCATGAAAAGTTCCATACAAGCCATCCTTGCGGAGCATGTCTGGGAGCATCTGACGTATAAGGAGGGGATACAGGCGGCGAGAATCTGCTATCCTTATCTGGCACCTGGCGGATATATCCGCTGTGCTGTGCCGGACGGGTATTTCCCGGATGAAGCTTATCAGAGGATTGTGCAGGTAGGGGGACCAGGGCCCCTGGATCATCCGGCGGCATCCCACCGTATCGTACATAATTACAATACCCTGCGAGGCATGTTTACGGCGGCTGGCTTCGAGGTCAAGTTGTTGGAATATTGCGATGAATCCGGACAGTTTCATTATAACCACTGGGATGAGGGCGAAGGGTTTATTTACCGTTCCAAGCGCTTTGACCACCGCAATACAGAGGGAAAGTTAGGTTTTGTCTCACTGATTGTGGATGCCGTTAAGAGATGACACATTACATTGCACCTGATAAAAAGGCTGATCCCCGCAGCACAACTCGCTACGCTAAGATCAGCCTGTCCTTCATTCAAACCGCCCGGGCTAGAAGCCGCGGTACTGTGGTTCTTCCTTTTCCAGCTCGGTTACACGGCCTTCCACCTGCTGAACAATCTGCTGGGTCTGATCGGCGGCATTGGTAAACAGGGTCTTGGCTTCTTCATTTTGCGTTTCCATGGCGAATTGCTCCAGGCTGGCCTGGGCGCTTTTCAGTGAAGCTACGCAGGTCTTGACTTGTGAGGCGACAGTCATCGGTATACCCTCCTCCTTATTATAGAAATGGATCATCATCCACGGATTCTAGTATCTGCATTCCCGCAGCTCATACTCTGGAAAATAAATCCATACTCACAAGAGCATAATCAACCGGCACGAAATCTTTTGGTTAATTCACCCCTGGTTTGACAAATACTGAAGCTGAATGTTTGAGCACACAGAACATGAAATATCACATTACAGGGGGTTTTTCGAATGCCTGAAGCACTGGAGGTTGTCCTGCGGACCTTGTTTGCGGTGGTCGTCTTGTTCTTTCTCACTAAACTTCTGGGGAAGCGGCAGGTTTCGCAGCTGTCGTTCTTTGAGTACATTACAGGCATCACAATAGGCAGTATTGCGGCATATATCTCGCTGGATACGGACAAAACCTGGCATCTGGGCCTAATTGCTCTAGGCGTCTGGGTCGGCTGCTCCCTGCTGATTGAGTTCCTGCAGATCAAGAGTAAGAAAGCCCGCGATTTCATTGACTTCAAATCGACCGTGCTGATCAAGGACGGCAAGATTCTGGAGGACAATATGAAAAAGGAGCGGATCAGCACGGATGAGCTGCTGGAGGAGCTGCGTAAGAAGGATGTTTTCAAAGTGGCTGATGTGGAGTTTGCCATTATGGAGTCGGACGGGGCAATTAACGTACTCCAGAAGAAGGAGAATCTGCCCCTGACCGCCAAGGATCTCGGGGTTAAGGTAGCGCCGGAGAAAGAGACACTGGCTGTCATCATGGATGGTGAGATTATGGACGAACCGCTGGACAGCATGAATCTCTCCAGGGCGTGGCTTAAGGATGAGCTGGACAAAATGAACCTGACCGTAAAGGACGTCTTCCTCGGCCAGGTGGATTCCTACGGTGAGCTGACCGTGGATCTGTATGCGGATAATGTGAAGGTGCCGCAGCCGCAGGATAAACCTCAGCTGTATGCGCTGCTGAAGAAATGCGAAGCCGATCTGGAGCTGTTCGGTCTGTCCACCAAGAACAAAGCGGCGAAGCAAATGTACGGAAATTGTTCAGAGCAATTGCAGGAGCTGCTGCAGAAGCTGAAGCCGTTTATCCAGAACTGACAGCAGTTGACCAAGCGGACAACAGGGGAGATTTTCCATTCGGGCGCTGTAGAGGTATACTATAATCGATTTCATAGGATCTATTTCAAATATAGGGAGGATGCTGCCGATTATGGACTATGTGAAGCTGGGGAAGACCGGACTGGAAGTATCACGAATCTGCCTGGGGTGTATGAGCTATGGGGTGCCGGAACGCGGAACCCATTCTTGGTCGCTGAGTGAGCAGGAGAGCCGGCCGTTTATCCGCAAAGCTCTGGAGCTGGGCATTAACTTCTTCGACACGGCTAATATCTATTCGGATGGGACCAGTGAAGAGATTGTCGGACGGGCCCTCAAGGAGTTCGCCTCCCGTGACGAGATTGTGCTGGCCACCAAGGTGCATGGCCGCATGCGTACCGGCCCCAATGGCGGAGGACTGTCGCGCAAAGCCATCCTGAGCGAAATCGATCATAGCCTGAAGCGGCTGGGCACAGATTATGTGGACCTGTATCAGATTCACCGCTGGGACCCGTCCACTCCGGTTGAGGAGACGATGGAAGCCCTGCATGATGTGGTAAAAGCGGGCAAAGCCCGCTACATCGGCGCTTCCTCCATGCCTGCATGGCAATTCCTCAAGGCACTGCATACCGCAGAGCGCCATGGCTGGACCCGGTTCGTGTCGATGCAGAACTATGTGAACCTGCTGTACCGGGAGGAGGAACGGGAGATGCTGCCGCTGTGTGAAGCGGAAGGCATCGGCGTAATTCCGTGGAGTCCGCTGGCCCGCGGCCGGCTGACCCGGGACTGGCAGGAGACGAGCGCCCGCTCGGAGAGTGATCAGTTCGGCAAGCTGCTGTATTCACAGACGGAGGAAGCGGACCGGCTGGTGGCCCTGCGGCTGAAGGAGATTGCGGAGCAGCGGGAGATTCCCCGTGCACAGGTGGCACTGGCTTGGGTACTTCAGAAGAAGCCTGTCACAGCGCCGATAGTTGGAGCAACCCGGATGAGCCATCTGGAGGATGCCGCCGCAGCGGTATCGGTCACCCTCACTGATGAGGAAATCCGGCGGCTTGAGGAGCCTTATGTACCTCATCCGGTAATGGGCTTTTAGCACTGGCATTATATGATAATGTGACTTAAACAGGAGCCGGATGACGGCTCCTTATTTGTTTTTTATAGCTTGGAATACTAGCTATTATATAATGTAGGCGCTTTCTGGTATGATTAGCTTATATGTACATACCTTTTTTTGGAATAGGATGGTGTTATTATTCATGAATCTTCAAGAAGCAACCGCTCTAATTGATTCAATCCGAAGTAATCTGGCACAAGTTATTGTCGGCAAGGAGGGCGGCGTGAACCTGCTGCTGACCGCCTTGCTGGCGAATGGTCATGTGCTGCTGGAGGATGTGCCTGGAACCGGAAAGACGCTGCTCGCCAAAACACTGGCCCGTTCCCTGGACTGCACTTTCAAGCGGATTCAGTTCACACCCGACCTGCTGCCGTCCGACTTAAGCGGCATCAATTACTATAATCAGAAGACCGGCGAATTTCAATTCCGCCCGGGCCCGGTATTTGCCAGCATTCTGCTTGCGGATGAGATCAACCGGGCTACGCCGCGCACCCAGTCCAGCCTGCTGGAGTGTATGGAGGAGCGGCAGATTACGATTGACGGCGTGACGCATGAGCTGGAGCGGCCGTTCCTGGTTATTGCTACCCAGAATCCGGTGGACAGCCAGGGGACCTTTCCGCTGCCTGAAGCGCAGCTGGACCGGTTCCTCATGCGGATTACCAGCGGGTATCCGTCATTTGAGGAAGGGGTACATATCCTCCAAAGATTCCGCCAAAATAACCCGCTGGAGGATACCGCTGCGGTGGCCACGGCCCGGCAGATTCAGGACATACAACGTCTGGCTGCGGAGGTTGCCGTCAGTGACGAGCTGCTCGCTTATATGATGCGCGTGGTCGAGGCCACCCGCACCTCTCCGGCGGTCCGTCTGGGAGCAAGTCCCCGGGCAGCTTTTGCCTTGCTGCGTGCCTCGCAGGGGTACGCACTGATCCAGGGCAGAAGCTACTGTATACCGGATGATATCAAAGAGGTTGCAGTTCCTGTGCTGGCGCACCGGCTGATTCTTCAGCGTGGTCCCGGAGTCCGTGAAGGCCAGTCGGCAGAGGTAGTGCTTCAGGTGCTGCGTGAAATCGAGGTACCTGCTGAACCTGCTGTCCTGTCCAGAGGCGGAAGGGTGGAGTGATCCATGTCGCTGTCGTGGTTCATTGCAAGCACGTTCATTCTGCTGGTCTTGATCTCGCTGATCTATGACCGGAATGCACTGAAGAAGGTCAGCTATACCCGTTACTTCTCTGCCAAAGCGGTGTACGCCGGAGAACAGGTAGAGATGGTTGAGGAGATTCTGAACAAGAAGCTGCTGCCGCTGCCTTGGCTGCGGCTGGAATCCAGCATAGCTAAGGGGCTTGAATTCGGTAACCAGGAGAATCTGGGCATCAGCAGCGGAGAGATTTCCCAGAATCATGTTAGCCTGTTCTTCCTGAGGTCTTTCCGCCAGATCAAACGGCGTCATAATATCACTTGCAGGGAGCGGGGGCTGTTCGTCCTGGAGACGGCAACCATGACTACCGGCGATCTGTTCGGACTGAGCCGCAGCGCCAAGACCTTCCCGCTTCATCTGGAGCTGCTGGTCTACCCCGGATTGCTGCGTTTCCATGACCTTCCGTTGCCGGTTCACAGCTGGCTTGGAGAGCTGCCGGTCAAACGCTGGATTGTCGAAGATCCGTTCCTGACCGCCGGTACAAGAGAGTACAGCGCAGGGGATTCCCTGGCGAGCATTAACTGGAAGGCGACTGCCCGGACAGGAAGTATGCAGGTGCATCAGAAGGATTACACCGCCGATTCCCGGCTGGTTATCTGCCTGAACGTAGAGACCAGTGAGTCCATGTGGAGAACGGTTACCGATGTGCAGCGCATAGAGCTGGGTATCCGCTATGCGGCGACTGTAGCCGAGTATGCGATCAGCCACGGGATTGAGGTCCGGCTGCTCAGCAATGGAAGACTGGACGGCAGCGGGGCGAGAGATTCGGTGGACACCTGGTCCATTGCCCATACCGAGGAGTTCCTTGGCCTGCTGGCCAGACTGAATCTGGACCGGACTGTGCCGATGAGCAGGCTGATGGAGATTGAAGCGGACAAGGGTGAGGGAGATATGGATTATCTGATCATCACCTGCCACCGGGGGGCAGAGCTGCAGTTGGCAGCGTCAGGGTTAAGCTTCCTCGGGAACGGTGTAGAGTGGCTGGATATTCCGGCAGAAGGGGGCGGTGAGTGATGACTTCCCGAATCCCGGATGCCTTCAAAGAAAATTTCGCCATATGGATGTCAGCCCTCATCGAATGGCTGCTGCTGCTCCCCGTATGGCTGGTACTCCAGACTTATTTCCAGCCGGAGGCCGAGGCGCTGCGCTGGATCTATCTGCTGCCGGTACTGGCCGCAGCTGGTGTACTGCTGCGGAAGATATGCAACCGCCGCTGGAAGCAGCTGCTGGCGGCGCTGGTTCTCGGAGCTATTACAGTTGCATTAACCGGTACGCTGACACTTATGGGCCTTCCGCTGGCAGCCGGAGCGGCAGTGTCTGCCTTCCTTGGTATGACGGCAGCCACACGGGTGAACCGGCTGTGGCTGTATATCAGCGGGATTATCCTTTATTTTGTCGCTTCGATTGCCTTCCCGCGCATACCCGGTCTCCAGCCGAGTGCAGCGGTGCTCACCTGGAGCGGCAGCCTATGCCTGATCCTGGCACTGCTGGCTACGAACAGCACCCACCTGCGTTATAGCTCCTTGAACGGAGGTGCAGGAAATCTGCCACAAGGACTTCGGCGGCATAACCGGATGTTCGTGGTCGGTTTCATTATCCTGGCAGCACTGCTTGCGGCGGGGGGCGGTAAGGCGGTAGGAATGCTGATATGGAATATGACGCGGGCATTCTTCGCCTGGCTCAGCCGGTTATCCTCCGGTTCCGAGGAGGCACCGCCAGCAGAAGCACCGCCTGCGGCCATCCCTGCCATGCCTGCAGCGGAGCCGGGTGAACCGGGCTTGCTGTCGATGATTCTGAATGTAGGCTTCTATATTCTAGGGGCGGCAGCCATTCTTGCGGTACTCTATTTTATCCTACGTTGGTTATACAGGAATACAGGAGGCATCCTGCGCAGAGCGATGGACAGGCTGTTGTCCCTGCTGCGCAGAGAGACGCCAGCGGTTTCGGGGTATCAGGATGAGGAGACCAGCCTGTTCAACTGGGAGCAGACCGTTCAGGACTTCCGCCAATATGTGCGCTCCAAGCTGACACCAGCCAGCCGCCGCGACCGCTGGGAGGGGATGGACGGAAGCCGCGAGCGCATCCGCTGGCTCTACCGGCACTGGCTGCGGGCCAGACATGCGGAAGGGTATGAGGTGAAGCCCTACCTGACCCCGCAGGAGACAGCCGCCGATGTAGCCGCCTGGTCGCAAGGCCAGAAGCGTGCGAACAAGCACTCTGGCAGCGGGCAACCCGCCCACGACCGGCTGCTCAGCCTATATAACAAGGCCCGCTACACCGAGGAGGCGTTGTCTGAACTTACTGCCGCTGAGGCGGCAGCGCTTAAGGAGCAGTTGAAGCTGTAGCTGAATCATTACATTCAGTGAATACGGGAAAGGAGCGGCAGGCATGACTCTTTATCTGCGCGGTGAACTGGCTAAAGAGGCTCAGATTAATTTAGAGACGCTCAGATTCTATGAGAAGAAAGGGCTGATTCCGCTGCCTCAGCGTTCAGCAGGCGGGTATCGGCTGTATCCGGAGGAGACGCTTCTCCGGATTGCTTTTATCCGTAATGCCAAGAACTGCGGGTTCACACTTCAGGAGATTAAGAAGGCACTCGTTAAATCTGCGGACCGCAGCATCGGAATCGATGATTTCGCCCAAGTCATTGAGCGGAAGATCGCCGCTGTTGATCTGGAGATTGCCCGGAGGAACGAGACACGCAGTCGGCTTGAAGCGTTAAAGTCCGGTCTTCTGTCTCAAGACAGGCACCCGGGCGTGGAGGATACGCTTACTATGTTGAACATGAATGATTAACCCGCTGTCACCTGTAATGCTGGAGGAATTGCCGCTTGACTCTGTATATAGCTACAGGGTTTATAGTAGGAGCATCCCAGGATAACAGGAGGAATTACACGTATGTTGTATCCGAGCAGCACCCCGATTGAACAGCTGCAGGCCATTAGTGCTTATCTGAAAAGTAATAATAATTATTCCAGAAGACCGGTTCAGGAGATCCGGGCGGCGGCAGTAGAAGCTTCCAGGCAGTTACCCTTACTTGAAGGCGTGAAGGTTGAACCGGTTGAGGCGGAGACCTTCAGCGGAGAGTGGGTCAGGGCGGAGGGGAAAAGTCTACTAAGTGAAGGACAATTGCAACCCACGGAGAACAAGGTCATTCTATATTTTCACGGTGGAGGGTTCGTGTCTGGCAACTGCGAGATCTATAGGGATCTGGCAGCCCGTCTATCTGAAGCAGCTGGGGGAATTACCGTTTTAACTGTGGAGTACCGGCTTGCACCGGAGTTCTGCTACCCGGCAGCCAATGAGGATTGCCTTGCTGCTTACCATTGGCTACTGGAACGGGGCGTTCATGCCGGCAATATCATAGTCTGCGGAGACTCCGTAGGAGCCACGCTTGCGCTGATGACCTTGATTACGCTGCGGGAGCAGGGAGACGGGCTTCCTGCCGGTGTCTGCCTGCTATCTCCCCATGCCGATCTTGTTCAATTGGATGGGGAGTCTTATGACAGCCGTGCGGGAACGGACCCGACAGGGAGCCGGGCAGCGAATCAGAGAATGATTGTGGAATATATGGGGGACTTTGGCGGTGCATGGCCTGCGATATTGTCACCGCTAAGACTGGATCTCCGGGGCTTGCCGCCCCTGCTCATACAGGCGGGTGATCATGAGGTGCTGCTGAGTGATGCAGAGCGTTTGGCTGAACAAGCAAGGGCTGCGGACATCACTGTAGAGCTTCAGATCTGGGAGAACATGTGGTGCGCCTTTCAGCTGATGGCTGCCATGCTTCCTGAAGCGCAGCAGGCCATTGGAAATATAGGCAGCTTCATTAAGAGAGTATTGCAGCTGGAGGGCAGGCAAGATTAACGCCTGTAGCCTGAATGGAATTGTACAGCGTATCCGTTGGACAGGGTCAGAACAGCAGACGCAGCAGCATCAGCGTCACAATACCGGTCAATACTGTGGCCAGCAGACTGCGGGTCTTGACGGCTACCCAGAAGGTGGGGAGGGCTGCGATTAGCTCTACATTGGTGGACAAGACTGCGAACCTGCCGCCGGTTACGAACAGCTCTTGGGCAACCAGAGCAGCCATGACTGCAATCGGCACATAGCTCAGCCAGCGCATGCCCCATTCCGGGATCGTGATCCGGCTCAGCAGCATCAGCGGAAGGACACGCGGAATGAAGGTAACGAGCGCGGCTCCGAGAATGATTATAGCAATATCGGGTCTTATTTCCATTGTTCCATCACTACTCCAATCGTTGAGGCTACCAGCGCGGCAGCTATAACACCCATGCTGGGCGACCACAGCACGGAGACGATCACGGCCACCACAGCTGCTGTTATACCGACAGTGATATCCAGTCTATACTTGCGCCGTCCCATAATGGTCAGGACCAGCAGTCCGATGAACATAGCCGGCAGGGCGAAATCCAGTCCCCACTTCTCGGGACTGGATATCCATTGACCGAGAATAGCACCGGCAATATTGGCCAGGAACCAGTTCAGATAAGCGGTAATATTCAGGCCGTGCATCCATCTCTCGCTGATCTGCTTCCTAGCGGCACTCTTCTGAATGGCTACGCCGAAGGTCTCATCTGTGAGCAGTGAGCCGATCAGCAGGTTGCGCAGCGGGGTCAGATGCCGGAAGTAAGGCGACAATGCTGCGCTTAACAGCAGATGACGCAGGTTAACCAGCAGAATCGTAATGATAATACCGGAGGCGCTACTCCCGGCGGCAATCATGCCAGCGGCAATAAACTGGGCCGAACCGGCGTACAGGATGATTGAGATCATGCCGATTTCGGCAAGGGTTAGCCCCGCTGTTTTCTCCACAACGCCTGCGGCGAATCCGATGCTGAGGTAACCGAGCAGCGTGGGGAGGCAGTCCTTCACCCCTTGCCAGAACGTATCGCTGCTCTCCGGCACACCTGGGCTATCTGTAACCAGGCTGCCGCCGGATAGCGGCTCCTGATGAATGGATTCTGGCTTCATGGGCATGCTCCTTCTGGGTAATGGAATAACGACTATCGCCGGTAACGAATACACTGTATTATAATATCTATTAATTCATAGTGAATATCAAGGGAATATTAGCTGTAATTGTAAAAAGGGTTCCGCCGTCCACAGAGCGATCTGCGGCAGCGGAACCCTTTTGGAGTTCTTGGTTATTTCAAGACGAGTACGCCGAACCCTTCCATCGTATAGCTCCCCGACAGGGTCTGGCCGCTTAAGAGATCCGTCTTGGCTGTCTTAAGCACAATCTGTGCCGGTTCTTCGCTGTAGTTGAGCAGGAAGGCGACACCTGTAGAGGCGTCTTCCCCTGTGGAGCGAATCTGCAATTCAACCTCTGGCGGCAGCTCCGCCCAATCTGCGGCTGGCGAGACCAGATCCAGGCTGCCAAGCATCTGCAGCACAGCAGGCTCATTGAACACGGCGCCGTAATACCACACTTCGCCTTGGCCCCGGGTGTTACGGGTTACTGCCGGTTTGCCGGCATAGTAGTCGGTCGCATAGGTTGCCATAACCTCTACACTATCCTCTTCCACCTGCAGGATGTCATTGAAGGCATCTGCACCGGTCAGCGCCTCAGGATCATGGTTCCAGCGGATGGAGGTAGGCTTGCGCGTTCCTTTGACCAGAGTGAATTCTTCAACCGTTACCCCACACATCTCCTGTGCCGCTCCGGGAAAAGGCCGCATATAGCATTGTCCGGTACTATCCTTATAGCCAGTACGGCAGCCGAAGACCAGCTTCCCGCCTTGCTGTACATACTGGTCCAGCAGTGCTGCTGTATCGTCAGTCATAATCGCCGGATGCGGATATACCAGCACTTCATAACGGGCAAGCTCTGCAAGGGAGGTATGGCTGCGCAAGTACAGAACGTCATTCGGAATATGCTTCCGCTGCAGAGCCTTGAACCATTCCTTGTTGCTCTGCCACATGAACGGTCCGTGCCAGACATCATATTCACCGTCCCACTCATTGTCATAATCACGCACGATTGCAACGCTCGCCTGAGTCCGGCTGCCGATGAACTGCTGCCCGATGCTTGCCAGCTCGCGGCCGATCTGCTCCGCTTCCCTTACCCGCCGGTTAGGCTGGTTATGGTAGTCGTTCAAGCCGTGCCAATAGATCTCATTGCCCATGGTGGCGGTCCGCCAGCGGAAATAGAGCAGCATGTCAGCGCCGTGGGCGACGGACTGGTACGTCCACAGCCGCATCTGTCCAGGCTTTGGTGAAGGCATATCAAGCCGATTCACCCAGCCTCCCGGACCGGATTGCTGCTCCATTACACAGAAGTTGCTGCTGACCGAACGTACAGCCGACAGGGACAATCCCCAGCCGCGGTCAAGCATCGGGTTCACCTCAGCCGGATCGAAGCCGATGGTGGAGAACTGCGGGTACGAGTCATAGCTGAAGAAATCCAGCAGCTCGTCATTCAGCTCATGGCTGTCCAGATGTCCGAACAGACCGTTCGTGGTAACCCACTGATTAGGGGCCAATTCCCGGAGGATATCTGCCTGGATTTTGGCGAAATAGATGGTGTTATCAGAGATGAAGCGCTTCTCATCCAGAGCCTGGTGAGGGTTCGGCTGGTTCGGTGAAGGGGTAGGCCGGGTGAGGCAGACCTGTGACCAGCTCGTATAGGTCTGATTCCAGAACACCGTGCCCCAAGCCTGATTAAGCTTGTCCAGGGTGACATACTTGTCCTGAAGCCAAAGGCGGAAGGCCTGATGATCACTCTCCGAGTAAAATACATTGATCTCACAGTTCAGTTCGTTGTCAATCTGCCAGCCGACGACGCCCGGATGATTTCCGTAATGTTCAGCAAGCTTCGTTACGATTCGGGCACAGAGCTCGCGGTACTTGGGACTGCTGTAATTGTAATGGCGGCGCATACCGTGCTGTAGCGTCACACCTTCATAAGTAACATTCAAGGCCTCAGGGTACTTCTCTGTAAGCCAGGCAGGCGGAGTGGCCGTAGGCGTTCCCAGAATGACCTTCAGCCCGTAGCTGTGTGCCATGTCGACTGCCCGGTCAAACAGATCATATTGAAACATGCCTTCCTCCGGTTCAAAAATGGACCAGGCGAACTCAGCCAGACGTACAATGGTGAATCCGGTTTCAACCATACGCCGGTAATCGTCAGCCCACATGGATTCAGGCCAGTGCTCAGGATAATAGCAAACGCCCAGTTCAAATCGTTCTGCTGCAACAGGTTTCTTCATCATAACCTCCAAGTGTAAAAATATGCTTTATTTAAGCTACCAATCTATTGTATTATCAGCAGTGTATCCACTTATATAACAGAATATTGCTATTATATCATTATATTGCGTGCTTGAACCGGCGCAGGGCAGGAGGAGATTCACATGAGAAAGCACTGGGTTCTGCCGCAGCCTGCTTATGCCCATTATGTATGTTATCCGGAGATGCTGGGGCATTACAGCGACTTCCCGGAGCATGCAGAGCGCAGAAGTGAGGGCTTCCTGAACAGCTATAATCTCCACATGGTTTTTGGGGGAGAAGGGTATGTATTTCAGGGTGGGGAGCGGATATCCATGAGACGGGGCAGCGGGTTTCTTTTTCCCAGGGGGGCTTATCAGCAGTACGGTTCTGATCCTGGCGCTGCCTGGGATGTGCGCTGGATGCACTTCGCCACGGCGATGCCCCTGCCTATGCTGGAGGAGGCGGACCAGTCGCGCGGCTACTTTTTCACCTTCGATCCCGCCACCGGCTATGAAGCGCTCTTCGAGGAAATGTACCGGCTCAGTGCAGGCTATGAGACCCGGAGTGAACCGCGTCTCTCTACGCTGCTCTATGAGATTTTGGTTACGCTGATGCAGAACTCCGAGCCGCTCCACGGCTCCGTTCCGCTGGAGATCCGGCATTCCATCCGGCTTACCGCCGACAGGATCTACAGTGAGTGTGAGCGGCCCTGGACGCTGGAGTCCATGGCCAGACTTGCCGGCTATAGCAGCTATCATTTTCTCCGCTTGTTCCGCAGCATTATGGGCAAGACGCCGAACCGGTATTTGAGCGATTGCCGGATGGCCCGGGCCAAGCTATTGCTGGCTTCCACCAAGCTGTCCGTTGCGCAAATTGCGCTGCAGTGCGGGTTCCAGCAATCCAGTTATTTCATCAAGGTGTTCAGACAACTAGAGGGGATGCCGCCGAACCAATACAGACGGTCCTTTAACTCATAGAATCAAGTTTTTTAGGACCAAGTATTAAGAAAGTTTGTTACATTTATGGCAGGGCTCACACCGCAGCAGCCTTGGTTGGGTGACAGAAAGTTACAAATAGAAACAAAGGGTTACAAAGTGGATACAAATTCCACGCGCCAAGCAACTATACTATTGCTAGTAAATACATCTGGAGGGAAATAAATGAGAAAGTATAGAGTTACATATGCTGCATTGCTGGTGAGTTCACTCGTTGCCGGCCAGGTGGCTGGCAGTATCACTGCGCCTGCTGCACATGCAGCCCCGGCGGCGAAGCCCCCCGCAGTATCCGCTCCGGCGGCATTCAAGTTCAATTCCGTTCCCATGGGTGCCGGAGTGACCGCAGTACTGGAGAATATCAACATATGGAGCCAGCCTGGCGGGAACATCTTGTCATACACACTTAAATATACAAATCCCGGTAATTCAAGCGCTAGCTTAATGCATTATTTCTCACGTGTGGTCACTCCGGGAGGGTCAGTGCTTCCGGGAAATCCCTTAGGTGCGGATGCCACGAAGAAGAAAGTTGGCGCCAAAGAAACCCTTAGCGTGACCTATTATGTAAATGTTGGACAAACCTCCTCCTTGCAGGGGATCAAAATCTCGATGCTTGTCTGGGATGCCAAGACGAAGGGGTATCTGAAGCAGATGGGATCTTTTGGAGTGCCCGCTAATTATTCAACTACGGCTGCAGTTGGAACAAGCTTAAGTACAGTCATGAACGACATTCCTGTCACAGCCAGTGCAGACTCTCTCCAGCTCTATAAATACAGCGGCAAGGTCTATGCCAAAGTAGGGGTCAGTCTGACCAACAAGGGCAATAAGGTCCTCAGTGATCCGGGCTACTCTGCGTATCTGCTCTCTGCCAGCGGCACCTCCTTCGAGCTGGCGCTGAGCGGGACACAGGCAGATTACAAGATTCAGCCGCAGGAGAAGCGGAGCATTTATTACATTACCGAAATTCCGGCCTATCTCAAAACAGATAATATGAAGCTGCAATTCACGAAGAAGGATGAGACTGCGAAGCTGGAGCTGGCTAAATCCTCTTATAAGCTGCCTGCAGCAAGCTCGCCTAATCTGGTTGTCGGCAGCGGGGTAGTCAAAAAGATTGTAGTCAATAACAACACAGTAGACACGCTGCTCCGCAACGCCAATGTGTACGCACAAGATGCAGATGCAGTCTGGACATTCCAGATGCAGCTTAAGAATACCGGCAACAAGGCGGTAACCCTGCCAAGCTATGACCTGGCGGTCAAATCGGTGAAGGGCAAGGTCTTTCCGGTGAATTCCAAAGGTATAAGCGGAGTCACCCTCAAACCGCTCGAGACCAAAATCGTACCGCTTACGGTCCGTGTACCGCTTGAAGTGGATCAATCCGGATTGCAGCTTATGATGATAGAGTCGGTAGGCGCTGAGAGCACAAATGTACCTGAATCAAACGGAGCCGGCGAGTCAACGGGAAATACAGGGAATACCGGCACTCCTTCCACTGCGGCTCCTGCAACACCGACTGCCAAAATGATTTTCCCGGTAGCCTACTTCGTCATTCCATATGCACTACGTACGGAAGTCATGTCCGGCCAAGAGTATATGACCACGAATTCATACGGCTCGTTCTCGTACAGTATTCTATCTCTGCAGCGCTATCCTTGGAGAGATGATGATATCGTAGCTGCCAGACTGAGAGTCACCAATACCCAGAACGTGTCTCTTACGCTGCCTGAGCTGAAGGGAACCATTAAGCTGGATAAAGAAAGTCTGCCCGTGACTACCGAGCTGTATATGGACAATAAGGATTCTTCTGTTCTTGCGCCAGGGAAGTCAGTGGAGCTGTATGTACTCGGCAAAATTGCCTATACCTCAGAGTTCCAGGATATGCGGATTGCCCTGAACGGCACACAGAATTCAGAGACCGTCCCGTTCCTGGATGTCAGCATCAGTAACTCGATTAACAGTATTCCGACCATCGAGAAGGGCAAGAGCTACACCATTAGCGGCAAAGGCAAAACGGCCAGTGTCGAGGAGAACCGGACTACGATCTATCAAGGAGAAAGCCACAATCTGGTATACACAGAGCTCTATCTGAGCAGTGAAGAGAAAAGACAGAGCAAAATGGCCCGCCTTCAGGCTTACTATAAGACCAAGGACGGCCAGTATTTCGAAGCAGGCACCAGCCAGTCGGAGAACAGCGCATCTCCGGGTGCCAAGCAGCTCGTGGTCTTATGGGCCAAGGTGCCTAAGGCTACGGACCTCGCGGATGTCTCGCTCTACCTGGGTGCCGGTATCAAAGAAGGCAAGCTGATTGAGGCCAAGGAGGAAGCAACCGGATTCGTCAATGTGGCTGCGCTGCAGCTGAATCCGCAGGCTAATGTACCGAAGAATACCCTGGAATCAACGGTAGTATATCCTTATACGATTTCTGTCCTGACCTCTCAAGGCAAGCGGATGAAGTCATCCGATACCTTCGATATCACTATGAACTACAGCCTGAGGAAGGATAACCTGTACGATGCAGGTGTGCTGGAGCATAAGCTGATTCTGCAGATTACCGATCCGTTCGGCGTCGCTACCGAGAAGGTTCTTACACTGGGCACAGACCTGATTGAAGGGACTAACAACCTGTATTCCTTCTCTCTCAGCAGACCCGTGTACAAGACGATGGACGGCGGCGCTTATAGGTTAGCCTTCTATGATGAATTCCAGGGTGAACGTCTGTTGCTGGGCAGCCAGGCCTTCGGAGTCACTAACGTGGTTCAGAACAAGACAGAGGAATAATCGTCATTCACTCCACTAAAACATTCTTGTATTTTTAAAAAAGGAGCAGCTTCCATGTTGCGTGTTGAAGATATTACGCATTCGTACAAAAGCGGTAATGAATGGACCTCTGTTCTTCATAAAATCAATTTCGCCGTCAAAAGAGGAGAAATGGTAGCTTTGCTGGGCAGTTCAGGCTCCGGGAAGTCAACGCTCCTCAATCTGATGGCCGGCTTGATGAAGCCCACAGAAGGTCATATCTACATTGCTGATCAGGATATTGTGAAGATGGGCGAGAATAAGCTTGCCGAGTTCCGCCGCAAGAACATCGGATTCATCTTTCAGGCGTATGAGCTGATTACCAGCCTGACGGTCCGTGAGAACGTGGAGCTCCCGCTGGTCTTCCAGTCGGTCTCTCCCAGGGCCCGTAAGGCTAAGGCGCTTGCACTGCTGGAGCAGGTAGGGATTCCTGACAAGGCGGATCTCTTCCCCTCGCAGCTCTCCGGGGGACAGCAGCAGCGTGTCAGTATCGCCCGGTCACTGATTACAGAGCCGTCGGTCATCTTCGCCGATGAACCGACGGGGAATCTGGATTCCAAGACTGAGGAAGAGATTATCAGCATTCTGCTGAACCTGAACCGGACGATGAAGACGACATTTATTGTTGTTACGCATGAATATAAGGTGGCTGAACAAATGCAGCGGATTTTTACGCTGAAGGACGGCTTCCTGGTCACTGAATCGCAGACAGCACCGCAAGCAGAGATAGAACCGCAGATAGAACCGCAGATAGAACCGCAGATAGAACCGCAGCTTGAGCTGCAGACAGAAGTACAGGTTGAAGAGCAAATTGCTGAGGAAGCTGAACCGCAGACCATGGTAGAGGTTGAAGAACAATTAGCTGCAGGAGCTGAACAGGAAGCTGTAGAGCCGCAGACAGCAGGAGCGGATGAAGATCCGCCGGCTGAGGAACCTGAACACCAGACCGCTGCGGAAGCTGATCCTGCAGAGGGAGGGAAGCCGTGAAGATCAGAGACATTTCACGGATGGCCTGGGAACAGGTCAAACGGCGCAAGGTGGTTACAGGTCTGTGTATGACCGGGATATCCATCGGCTGCGCAGCCATTATTGTGGCCCTGAGCGTAGGCCAGTCTGCACAGGTCTATGTGACGGAACAAGTCAATGCCAACTTCAAAATGGATGAGATTATGGTCCAGCCGGGCGGAGGAATTCCGTCGAACGGCGGCCAGAGCGCAGGCGGCGGATCGGGAGGTGGGGCCGAGAACCTTGATCAGGGCAAGCTGACTGACCAGAAGCTGGAGATTATCCGCGGACTGAACCATGTGAAGGCGGCTTCGCCTTTTCAGGAGGCCGGATATCTCCAGTTACTAACGGTAGACAACAAGATCTCGGATGTGAAGATTGTGGTGACTGATCTCCAGAAGCTGACAGCCTATGATCACAAATTCAAACAGGGCGGGGCGAACGACCAGGTTGGAACGATAGTGCTTAATCACGGGGCTACCCTGGGCCTGATCGACCTGGAGACCCGGGAGAAGCTGTTCGAGCAGATGAGCAGCGGACCGTATAACCCCGAGCTGTATCAGCAGTATGAGAAATTGTCCACTGTGCCGTCCGAGTTGTACCGTAAGCAGGTCCAGATTCAGGCTCAGGATTACAGTTCTACTTCACAGACAATCAAGCTTAGCTCGCCGCTTCAGGTCGGCGGCATTCTGGCGCTTCCCAAGGGAATGGATGATCAGCGGGCCTCGTACGACAAGATTATGTATATGTCGCCGGAGACCGCCCAGCAGCTCGCCAAGGAGCTGACCTTCGATAATTCTACTTCCAGTTCACTCAGTCTCCCGCCGGAAGGAAGCTACAATTCGGTTACGGTCAAAGTAGACGATGTGGCGAACATCAAGCCGGTGGAGCAGATGATTCAGAAGCTGACTCTGAACGCTCAAGATAATCTGTACCAGCAGGAGATGCTGAAGGAGCAATTTGATATGATCAAAATGGCGGCGCTCGGCATCGGGGTATTCATCCTGATCATCGCCTCCATCTCGATTATAGTAGCCATGACTATGTCCACCCATCAGCGGCGGCGCCAGATCGGGATTATGAAGGTTCTGGGAGCTAACATGGGGCAGATCCGTAACATGTTTATTACCGAAGCAGCGCTTCTGGGGCTGCTCGGGGGTATGCTGGGTGTCGCTTTCTCCTATTTAATTGTCATGGCACTTAACAAGCTGGTAGGCAGCGCAGGGGAGGGGATGAATTTCTTCATTCCGGTGATGAATCTGCCGGTCGGAATGTCCTTTGCCATTATGACCGGTGTGCTGTCGGGGATCTATCCGGCGATCAGCGCCTCCAGAACCGATGCATTAACCGCTATTAAACGAGACTAACCCTAAGCTAGAAAGGAAGCCGAAACAATGAAGAGGACTCTAAAGAAGAGCCTGAAATGGATCATAATCTTAGGTATCATCGGAACTGCCGGTTATTTCGGATATACCAAATTCTTCAAGGCTGATGAGACCGCCGATCTCCCGCCTGAACCGATGCAGGTAATCAGCTTCCCGGTAACGGAAGAGACGTTAACCAGCACAGTGCAGATCAAAGGCAGATCGCAATATCAGCAGGAGACGCTGGTGTATGCCCCCTTTGCTTCCAAGGTGACTTCCTGGAAGGTGGAGAACGGGGCGCAGGTGAAGAAGGGCCAGGTGCTCTTCACCCTGGACCAGAGCACACTCCGTAATGAGATTGCTACGGCGGAGGCGACTGCCCGTAAGGCGAAGCTGGAGGGGGAGCTGAACGCTTTTGTCAGCCAGCAGGAGGATGATTCCTCGGCCCCGGCCGGAACAGAAGCGGAACGGCTGAAGGCCTTGGCTGCCCAGGAAACCGCCCGTCTAAGCGATGAGCTGAACCAGGTGAATGCCGAGATTCAAGCCAAAGAGCTTGCGGAGAAGAAGACGAAGCTGAACACTGCGGTATTCCATGCACCGGAGAACGGCATCTTCCTCTTCGACAGCAGCAAGGAACGGCCACAGACCGTCACTGACAATCAGTACATCGGCAAGATTGTGGACACGAACAAGGTAGAGTTCATTGCACAGGTCGGGGAGCAGGACATCTTCCGCATCAAAAAAGGCATGAAGGTGAAGGTGAAGATGACTGCCGTCAAAGACCTGGTCCTGAACGGAGAGGTAACCGGAGTGGCCAAGTTCGCCACGACGACCACCGGACAGAACACAGCCGGCCAGCTTCCGCAATTCGAGGTGGTCATCTCTATGCAGCCGGACGAGCATTTGATGGGCGGTCTTAGCCTAAGCGGAGACGTCGAGACCTCGCGCAAAGAGAAGGCGGTAGTTGTATCCAATATCGCCGTCATCCGTGAAGGGGATCTAGCCTTCGTTATGGTGGACAAAGGAAACGGCCAGTACGAACGCAAAGAGATCAAGACCGGAATGGAAACGACCGATAAAACAGAGGTGCTGTCGGGACTGAAGGCAGGAGACACCGTGGTTCTGCAATAGTTAGCAGTAGTTGACAGCAGTTAAAAGCCCCAAACCCGGGTAATAACCGGATTTGGGGCTTTTCTGTGGATTGTAGCCTGAGTGGAGGGCAGCAGTTGGATTTTGTACACTTGTTGCTGAACGATTTGAACATTATTACTTCCGCATGAACGGCTTACGCCAAGCCTGGATGTCACTGTTCAGGCCAGTAAGATCAGGCAAGGGCACTGCTTCGTCCGTTAACTGATACTTGGCCTTCAGCGACAGAATCCGGTAGACACTCTCGTCAATCCGGGCTTCGGAGACGCTGCCGTTCTTGACACTGTCCAGCAGTGCGGCGCGTACGGCTTGCTCGTTCTTGTATTCATGGGCGACAAGCAGGATATCGCTGCCGGCCAATACGGATTCTACTGCCGCAGCAGGGAGGCTGTAATTCTTGATGATTGCGCCCATGGTCATGTCATCCGTAATGACTACCCCTTCGTATCCCATCTGCCCGCGCAGCTGCTGGCCGATAATCACTTGGGACAGAGACACTGGCTTGTCCGGGTCGAGCTTCGGATATAGAATATGGGCCACCATTACAGCATCGGCCTTCTCCCGGATCGCTGCCTGGAATGGCAGCCATTCCAGTGCTGCCAGCTGGGTCTCTGTCTTGTTGATCACAGGCAGCTCCAGGTGTGAGTCTACCGAGGTATCGCCATGGCCTGGATAATGCTTGACCACGGGAATGACGCCTGCGCGCTCAAGCCCCTTCATCTCGGCAATGCCTAGCCGGGTGACCAGCTCTGCGCTGTTGCCGAAGGAACGGTCACCAATTACCGGATTATCCGGGTTACTGTTGATATCGAGCACCGGCGCGAAGTCCATATTGAAGCCGGAGGATTTCACCGCCCGTCCGAGCAGCTCGCCCATCGTTCCGGCAGCTGTGGTATCGTCTCCGCTGCCGACAGCAGCGTTCGAGGGGAAGGCGGCGTAGTCATCAGGAAGACGGCTGACCTTGCCGCCTTCCTGATCGACACTAATGAACAGCGGCGCGGGATTCCCCGAATTACTCTGCTTCAAGGCGTTGGTCAGCTGCACCAGCTCCTTCAAGTTGCCGACATTACCCGAATACAGAATGATTCCGCCCACCTTATCTTCGGCAATCATCTTCCGCGCTTCAGCACCTGCTGTTTTGCCTTGGACGCCGACCAGCAGCATCTGCCCGATCTTCTCCTCCAGGGTCATTCCGGAGAGCTTCCGGGAGACGGGGTCAGGAGTGGCCGAAGCCTCAGGTGACGGTGTCGCTTCTGCTTCGGTTGCTCCTGGTGTCTGTACGGCGGCCGGAGAGGCTGCTGACGCAGCAGGGGTGGAGCCGGTATTGGTACTAACCTGTGCGGAATTTCCATTCCCCTCACAGCCGCTTGCCAGAAGCAGGCAGGCGGAGGCGGCGAGGGGGAGGAGAGAGTGGCGGAGTGGATTATTGTTTATCTTCTGAAGGCTGAACCATTTCATCGCGGGAATCTTCCTTTCGATTGCGGTTTGGCGGATAAGAATGATAGAATGAACAAGACATTACATAAGAACTGCATCAAGCATAATCAATACTATAGGATGAGGTGACCTGTCAATGAAAGAGCAATTAATGAACACGCTTAATGAACAAATGAATTTCGAATTCTATTCTGCGCATGTCTATCTTGCGATGGCTGCGTACTGTTCCGGTGAGAGCCTGGACGGATTCGCCAATTTCTTTTTGGTGCAGGCTGAAGAAGAACGGTTCCATGCCATGAAGATCTACAAATTCCTGAATGACCGTGATTATCGGGCAACCCTTGCGGCAATGCCTGAACCGAACAATGAGTATAGCTCTATGCTGGATGCGTTCGAGCATGCCTTCGCGCATGAGCAGCAGAATACGAAGAAATTCTATCATCTGGCGGATCTGGCCCTGGATGAACGGGAGCATGCGACGATCTATTTCCTGAAATGGTTCATTGATGAGCAGGTGGAAGAGGAGGCGCTCTTCAGCAACATTATCGCCAAGCTCAAACGGATCGAAACCGACAGCAACGCCTTCTATATGCTGGATGCAGAATTTGCAGCACGTTCGTTTACTCCTCCAGCGGAGTAGTAGACAGCCAGTGTAAGCGATCATACGTAAGCTCAGCGGCATTCTCCTGAAGAGGGGAAGCCGCTTATTTTTGTGCAAATAGAAGAATTTATATGTTGCACACGATAAATTATCCTTCTATTTCTCGCTGAAACGGTATCGTCCTTTCAAAGGACGGCCATGCCGTTTCCACTTGGCCGGCTTAGGGTCACCCTATAGTTAGACTACGTTTTGCGAGAAAAGTTACACGGCCTGTCAGCAGCAGATGAACTGCAAAGTTGAACAAGGGCAAAGAATGTTGGGGGCTGCAACTTACTTCCGGGTTCCCAACTCTATTTAGCGGGGTTAACTCTTGCGCTGTCCGGCAACACTGTTTCTCTAGACCCACCCGTAACTCAGCGTGTAGTATGGAACAATACTAATCTTTGGAGGTCCTTTTTCTTGGAAAATTACAGCGATATCAAACAAAGTGAAAAAGGAGCATGGCTAAGTCTATTAGCATACATACTCTTATCTGCCGTCAAATTATTCATAGGAACGGTGTCAGGCTCTCAGGCTCTCCTTGCTGACGGGCTGAATAACAGCACCGACATTATTGCTTCTCTGGCTATCCTGACCGGGCTTAGGATTTCCCGCAGACCCCCGGATTCCAATCATAGCTATGGTCATTTCAGAGCAGAGACAGTTGCCGCACTGGTCGCCTCTTTTATCATGATTGCTGTAGGCTTCCAAGTGCTCTATCAGGGTGTGAACAAATTCATTCAGCCTGTGCTGGAGACCCCTGATCTGATCGCCGCGTGGACGGCAGCTGCCTGTGCTGTGGTTATGATCGCAGTCTACCGTTATAACATCAGGCTTGCCCGCAACCTGAACAGCAATGCAATGCATGCAGTGGCGCAGGACAACCGTTCGGATGCGCTGGTCAGCATGGGAGCCTTCGTCGGCATTATCGGCTCACAGTTCGGAATTCCCTGGTTAGATCCGCTCACAGCCACGATTGTCGGACTGCTGATCTGCAAGACAGCCTGGGATATTTTCCGCAAAGCTACACATGACCTCACCGATGGCTTCGATGCCGGTAAGCTTGAGCAGATGAAGCAGACGGTCGCTGAGATTGAAGGTGTGGAGTCGATTAAGGATATCAAGGCCCGTATTCACGGCAATAATGTGCTGGTCGATACTACAGTGCTGGTGGATTCCAGTCTCAATGTGGTGCAGAGTCACGATATTACGGAGGAGATCGAAGATCAGCTCAAGGACCGTCATCAGGTCGCTACAGTGCTAGTCCATATCGAACCGATGTGATCAACAGGTGCACAACAAGAATAGGTTACATGAATTGCCTTGCTTTCGGGTGAGGCGATTTTTTGTGCTGTATTGGGGGGGATTGCTCTTCCTCCCGGCAGACTTGCCCGCATTCCCTTAACATGTATATAATATCAATATGTTATTAACAACCGATTCCTATTAATCGATTCAAGACAAGGAGAATATCCATGCCAAATCAACCAGTCACCGACCCCAACGGCTTAAACGAGGAGCAATTCCTGAAAAATTATAATGCCGGCAACTACGAACGTCCGTCTGTCACCGTCGATATGCTGATCTTCACCGTAATGGAGCAGGAGCAGGATAACTACCGCAAGCTGGCAGATAAGTCTTTGCAACTGCTGCTGATTCAGCGCGGGGAACATCCGTTTCTGGGACAATGGGCCTTGCCTGGAGGGTTCGTAGGGATCAGTGAGAGCGTAGAGGAGGCAGCCCGCCGGGAGCTGTACAGCGAGACTAATATCAATAACATCTACATGGAGCAGCTGTATACATGGGGCGAGGTAGACCGTGATCCGCGGATGCGGGTGATCAGCTGTTCCTACATGGCGCTCGTGGACCGCAAGGCTCTGGACGTACAGGCAGGGGATGATGCAGCCGCAGCCGCCTGGTTCGACGTCTCATACCACATTCTGGAGACCCGCCGCGAGGTGCTGGAGCAGGATGTCCGTCAGGAGACACTGGTGGAGATTATACTGGAGAATGAGCAGGAGAAGCTAAGCGGGGTGGTGAAGCTTACGGAGACTATTCAGGGGCATGTCCGCCAGGTCAGCCGTGAGATCGTGCGCAGCACGGGGTTTTCTTTTGACCATCTGCTCATGGTGCAGTATGCCATCGAACGTCTGCGCGGCAAGGCGGAATATACGGATATTATCTTCAATCTCATGCCGCCGCTGTTCACCTTATCCGAGTTGCAGCGTGTATATGAGATCATCCTCGGCAAGGAGTTGCTCGCCGCCGCTTTCCGCCGCAAAATCGCAGAGCGGGTCATCGAGACGGATCAGAGCACCCGGGATGCCGGACACCGTCCCTCGAAGCTGTACCGGTATAACCGGGAGTGGAATTTATTTTGAGACTGCTCTCCTGTCTGGCAACGCCGCCCTGTGATGTTCTTAATAGAACTTTCATAGGGAAAAGCAGACAATAAGTTATATTTTTACTATTGTGTTTAGGGTAAAGGACAGGGTGAGCCTATGATTAGCTGGAAAGATTCGTATGATATCGGAGTAGAAAAGATTGATTGTCAGCACAGACAGCTGCTGGTGAAGCTGAATGATTTTTTTGAAGCCTGCAGCAACCAGCAGGGCAAAGAAAAGATCGAAGAAACGCTGAAGTTCCTCAAGGACTATACCGTGGAGCATTTCAGCAGTGAAGAGCAGCTGATGAAGGATATCGATTTTCCCGAGCTGACGGAGCATCAGAAGACGCACGCTGAGTTCGTGCAGACAGTGTTGGAACTGGAGGAGACGGTTAAGACCAAAGGGGTATCCGTATTATCCACAATCAAGCTGAACCGGACGCTCACAGACTGGCTGATCAATCATATTCATAAATGCGACAAGCTAATCGGTGAATGCATCGCTGCCAAGGGGAACCAGGCGGTCTAACTGAACAATGGGAACATGGAGATGCCGCGAGGCATTTTCTTTTTTATAAGCAGCTTTAACATTCCTTTTTAAATGAGCGGACGGGAAGGTGCTCAGCCTATTCGAGAGGGGGATTACAATGGATTGCCTGGGCTGCAGAATTGCGAACGGGGTGGAACCCGGCCTGAATATTGTTTATGAGAATGAATATATCACCTGTGTACTCGATATCGATCCTTTCAATGAAGGCCATACTCTGATTCTGCCGAAAAGGCACTATTGGGACGTCGATGAGATGGATGCGGAAACTGCCCACGCCGTTATGGACGCTTCACAGAAGCTCTCTGCGCTGCTCAAACGGCTGTACCAGCCGGATGGGATCCGAATCATTGCTGATGGCGGTAAATTCAACGATCTGACCCACTACCACATGCATGTGCTTCCCAGATACGAGGGGGACGGGCTATTGTGGGGAGAACCGTTGCACCCGGATGGAGCCGGGCAACGGCTTGGCGAGACGAGACAAAGAATGGTAGAAGCGTTGGAGGAGAAAGAACCGATGCTGAAAAAAGCGATGGACACGCTAGAGTTTCTAAGTCAGGACGCGGCAGCGCGAATGGCTTATGATGTCCGAATGAAGGCGCTGAGTGATGAGCATTCCCGTATTGAAAGTGCCGAAGAAAAGGGTAGAACGGATTCAAGCAGAGAAATAGCTATCCGGCTTTTAGACCGCGGCATAGACCTGCAAACCATTTCCGAAGCCACTGGCTTATCGGTTGAAGAAATTAAGGAAGCACGCAAGTTTATCACAGGTTGACGGCACAGTTTATACCTGGTGAATACTTTGTGTTATGATTTGAAGTAGATAGGATAGAAACTTACTTTAAGGGAGTGGGATGAAGTGAAAAACATGCGGATGCTGGCCGGGGCTGCGGTCATGGTGCTGGTGCTTGGACTGGTGAATGTCTATATTGGATGGCATCTGTCCGTATTGCTCCAGGCATGGCTGCCGGGGATGAATACTGCTGTGTACTGGACTGTCTTTCTTGTCATTTCCTTCTCTTATATGATTGGACGGGTGCCGCTGCCGCAGGCGCTCAGACCGGTAGGCAGGTTGTTCAAGGTGATCGGCTCATATTATTTGGCTTGTATGGAGTTCGCCGTGATCATGCTGCCGCTGACCGATCTGCTCTATGGTGTACTGGCGCTCGCAGGCGCGAATCTCTCCGCATTCGTCACAGAAGCCGGGACTACAGTGCTGGTATTGCTCGCCGTCTTCCTGATCTGGGGATCGCGCAATGCCTGGAGTACTGTGGTGCGTACCCACCGGCTTAAGGTGGGAAAATCCATCGGAACCAGCGTACCGCTGACAGTAGCGGTAGCCTCCGACCTGCATCTGGGTAACATTGTCGGCAACCGCCATCTGCGTAGAATGGTCAGGGAGATGAACGCGATGAACCCGGATATCATTCTACTGGCCGGAGATGTGCTGGATGACAGCATTGAGCCTTTTCTCCGCAATGGGATGGAGCAGCAGCTGAAGCAGTTGAAGGCACGTTATGGGGTCTACGCTGTGCTGGGCAATCACGAATACTACGGCGGTTCGATTGCGCAGTATACGGAGGTTATGCGGAGTGTCGGTATTCAGGTGTTACAGGATGAGGTGGTAGAGACATCTGGAGTCTACGTGGTTGGGCGCAAAGACAAGACTGCTGAAGCTATGGAGGCCGGTGGACGGCTCAGCGTGGAAGACCTACTTACGGGACTTGACCGCAGCAAGCCGATCCTGATGATGGATCATCAGCCTACTGGCTTCGGAATTGCTTCAGAGGCTGGAGTAGATGTGCTGCTGTCGGGTCATACCCACCGGGGGCAGATTGCACCGAATCACTGGATTACCCGTCGCCTGTTCGAGCTGGATTGGGGCTATTTGCTCAAAAACAAGCTGCATGTCATCGTCTCGTCCGGCTACGGAACCTGGGGACCGCCGATCCGGCTGGCCAGCCGCTCGGAGCTGATTAAGCTGGAGCTTGTGCTGGATGGCAGTATGAGCTATGGTGAAGACAAGGTGTCACCTGCGGCTAAGCCTGTTTTGATCTAACGTAAACTTGCATGTAGCTGTATCAAATCCTCTGCCTTCCTTAGGAAGGGTAGGGGGTTTTTGTTTGGTTTTGGGGGAGTTGCTGCAATTCTTTTGACAATCCTGATGGAATCAGCTAATCTTTCTTTAGATATAGTTAAGCTATTAACTAAATGGAGTTGAACTTACCGCATGGATGATTTACAAAAGGTTGTGCTTGAGCTGCCGCTTGAAAATGAGGTTTTCTTCGCCTTGGTGGGAGCGACTGCCGGCACTGTGGCCGTCTCCGAGAAATACTGGCAGGCGCAGGGGCTGAACGGGGCAAGAATCCGCGTGCTGGTTGAGATTGCGAAGCACGGGGGATCGATCCTGCCCTCACTGCTTGCTGAGCGAATCACGGTAACCAAAGCCAACATCAGCCTGCTGCTGACTCCGCTGGAGAAGGATGGTTATATTACGCGGGCGGCTCACGCACAGGATGGACGTAAGACAGTCATTTCGCTGACCGATGCAGGTAAGAACCTGCTGCTGGAACAGCTGCCGGGGAACCGGGAAGCAGTTTCGGAGGTAATGAACCGGCTGAATGAGACGGAGCTGCACCTGCTGCTGGAGCTACTGAATAAGCTGGTCCGGGGACAAGGTTAGCAGCTCAAGCTGCTGCTCGTTACCCGATAAGATTGAGGAGGAATCAATTATGACAATCATGATTACAGGGGCTGCCGGTCAGCTGGGGCGTCTGATTATTGAACAGTTACGTCAGCGCCTGCCGGCCCGGCAGATCGTTGCCGGGGTCCGCAGGATGGAGCAAGCGGTTCTTTTCCGGGAGCTTGGAATTGAAGTCCGTAAGGTGGATTACGACCTGCCGGAATCACTGGATGAAGCCTTCCACGGGATTTCCCGGCTGCTGCTGATTTCCAGTTCGCATACAGATGATGATGTGCGTCTCGCCCAGCATAAGCGGGTTATTGATGCAGCGAAGCGAGGCGGGGTCCGGCAGCTGCTTTATACAGGTTTTGCTTTTTCGCAGCACAGTACAGATAGTAGTAAGCCTGACAATGTGCACACCCTGACGGAACAGGCGATCCTAGAGTCCGGGCTGGGCTATACCTTTTTGCGTAACGGATTGTATATGGATTTCTTAGGAGTACTGGGCCTGAAGGAAGCGATCTCCAGTGGACAGCTGGCTACGGCGCCGGGAGAATGGAGGTTCAATTCGGTAACACGCGCAGACCTGGCTCTGGCTACGGCTGCTGCGCTTGGGAGTGGAGAGTCCGGCAATCAGGTTTATGAGCTGGCTGCTTCCCGAACCTGGGATTTCGCAGATCTGGCTGAAGTGTTGACTGAGGTTGCCGGGAAGCCGGTTGTACATGTTCAGGATGCGAGTGTTCAGCACTGGATATACACTTGGCTCCGCAAGCTGGATACGGCTTCCACCTCCGGGGATTTGGAGCGGCTTATGGGCAGACCGGTCACCCCGCTGAGGGACAGCATTCTCCCCTTTATAGTGTAGAATGTATTGACTTAATAGAGATTGTTGAGGTGAAGTCCTATTGTCTTGAGCTGGGTTTGTTGCTAGTATGATGACATTGATCAGGCAAGCCGGAGGGAGCGTATGTAAGTTGAAAAAGATACTGGTAGCCGACGACGATGTTCATATCCGCACGCTGCTGCGGCATGTTCTTACCAGAGAGGGATATCAAGCAATAGAAGCCGGAGACGGGCTGGAAGCAGCGGCACGCATGAAGGAGCAGACGGTCGATCTGGCGGTGGTGGATGTAATGATGCCGCATATGGACGGATTGGAGTTGTGTGCATACATAAGGGAAAACTACGATATTCCTGTCATTCTGCTGACGGCCCGTCAGCAGCTCAGTGATAAGGAGCAGGGGTATCTGCACGGGACGGATGATTATGTGACCAAGCCTTTTGAGCCGGAGGAGCTGCTCTTTCGCATCAAGGCCTTGTTCCGCCGTTATTCCATCGCCTCCGATGACCGGATCCGCCTGAATTCGCTGGTGATTGACCGTAAGAATTACGAGATCAGTGACGGGACGGAGGTTCTCCTGCTGCCGGTGAAGGAGTTCGAGCTGCTGGCTCAGCTGGCGCAATATCCGGGACGCCTGTTCACGCGCGGTGAGCTGATTGAGCTGGTCTGGGGGGCGGATTACGAAGGGGACGAGCGGACGGTGGATGTGCATATTAAGCGCCTGCGTCAGCGGTTCAGCGAATATCAGAATGATTTTGTCATCCGCACGGTCCGGGGAATTGGCTACAAAGTGGACATGGTGAACTCATGAGATCGCTTTATGTACGGATGAGTATTATCTTCTGCTCGGTGATTATGATCAGCAGTGTATTGGGATTTCTGGTCTCTAACCTCTATTACCAGTCCCAAGTCAAGCCGAAAAATGATGCGAAGCTGACTCGTATGGCCATAGGTTTGCAGCAGTTCATTGAAGATCACCCGGATGCGGTGGAAGAGTATCTCCTGAGTACCGCTTCCCTGGGGTACAAGATGTATCTGGTCAATGCTGACGGGGAAGAACGCTTCTACGGCCTGCCTTTCCGCAAAAATGACCTCAAGGAGGAAGCGCTGCGCAGTGTGCTGGACGGGGAGATCTACCATGGGGTGGGGAATTTCCCCGGCCAGCTGTTCGTGACAGGCTTTTTCGATAATCAGCTCAGCAATTCCATTGGGGTGCCGGTTCATATTAACGGGGAGACCTATGCCTTATTCATGCGTCCGGATGCTCAGGTGCAGTTCGGGGAGCTGCGGATCTTTTTTGTCGTGATCATCGGGGTCATTATTCTGCTAAGCCTGTGGTTCATGCTGATTACTGTTTTTCATGTGGTGCGACCGATCACCCGGCTGACCGAGGCCACGCTCCTAATCTCCAAAGGGCGCTATGACATCAAGCTCTACACTGCACGCCGCGACGAGATCGGACAACTGGCATCTCACTTCATGACGATGAGCCGCGAGCTGGAGCGCACGAACCGGGCAAGACAGGAGTTTGTCGCCAATGTCTCGCATGAGATTGAATCACCGCTAACCTCAATTCAGGGCTTCGCCCATGCGCTCCAGGATGGTACTCTGGCGGAAGCTCAGCGTCTGGAGTATCTGTCTATTATCGGGGACGAGAGCCGGCGGTTGTCCATGCTCAGCACGCAGCTGCTCACCTTGTCTTCACTGGATTATGACGAGCATGCCCTGCAGAAAAGAAGCTTCGATCTGCGCACCCAGCTGCGCCAGGTAATTCAGATTATGGAGTGGCATCTTACGGAGAAGGAGCTGGCGGTACGGCTGCATGCCGCAGACATCACACTTACGGGCGATTCCAATCTGCTCTATCAGGTGTGGATGAATCTGGTGACGAATGCGATCAAATACACTCCGGCGGGCGGGACCCTCAGCATTGCAGCCTATGTGGAGGGCCAGCAATGTATTGTAACGGTGACCGACAACGGTGCGGGCATTCCGGCAGAGCAGCTGCCGATGATCTTTGACCGGTTCTACAAGGTGGATCAGTCGCGCTCCCGTGAGCCGGGCAGCAGCGGGCTGGGGCTGGCGATTGCCCAAAAGATCGTCCAGGCGCATGGCGGAACCATTGAGGTGACGAGCACAGTAGGGGAAGGAACTGCGTTCACTGTTTCTTTGCCCCGCTACCCTAACGATATAGATTGATTAGTCATTCATAAAATAGATGAAAGCAACGGAGGGGAATTTGGAACTGTAGGAGCGTAGCGACCGCCTTTGTTCCCGGATTTCCACCACGAACAGTGGTATAAATCAAGAAATCTGGGAACAACAGCGGCCGTAAGTCCAATATTCACCGCAGTTGCGCCTACCATCTGTTTTGGAAGCGTCTATATTCAATCTATATAGTGTAATTCTTTATTCATACTCCGTTCATCTTCACTCTCTAAACTGTGATTATACAGATTAGAAGGAGTGGTTATATGTTCTTGGCAATTCGGGAGATGAGGCACTCCAAAGCGCGTTACGGCCTCATTATGGTGATTATGCTGCTGGTATCGTTCCTGGTGCTGTTCGTCACCGGCCTGGCTAGAGGTCTTGCTTATGCCAACATTTCAGCGCTGAAAAATATGCCCGCCAATTACTTTGCCGTGCAGAGCGACGCGGATCATACCTTCAGACGTTCACAGTTAACGGATACGGAGCTTACGGCTGCCCGGGCGGTAGCCGGAGAGGCGAAGGCGACTCCGCTAGGGGTACAGACTAGTACAATAACAGCTGCCGGTACAGATGTTAAGGCGGATATTACGTTTTTTGCCGTAGATATGACGGGGATGCTGGCTCCTGATGTAACGGAAGGTGCCGCATTCACCAATGACGTTCAAGGGAGCGCGGTTGCAGACTCCAAACTTAAACAGTCTGGCGTTACAATTGGCAGTACGATTCGTGATCAGGCTTCCGGCATGAGCTGGACGGTTACCGGATTCGTGAAGGCCAGCTCCTATAGCCATACTCCGGTGGTCTATATCAATCAGCTGGACTGGCAGGCGATGAAGCAAGGAGCGGTTCAGGGAGGCGGTAGCTCAGGCAATGCCAATGCCCCATACAATGTTATCGCGCTGGATGTAACAGCGGCTCAAGCTGCGCAGATTGCAGATCAGCAACAGTCCGTAGAGGTAATTACGCAAAAGCAGGCGATCGCCAGTGTTCCCGGTTACTCCGCCGAACAGAATTCGCTCCTGATGATGATTGTGTTCCTGTTCGTGATTGCTGCAGTAGTTCTTGCTGTATTCTTCTATGTCATTACGATCCAGAAGACCAGCCAATTCGGTATCCTGAAAGCAATGGGGACTAAGATGTCCTATCTGGCCTGGAGTGTAGTCGGTCAAGTGATGCTGCTGTCTGTCGCCAGTCTGGCGCTGGGTATTCTGCTTACGCTTGGGATGAATATGGGCCTGCCCGACACGATGCCGTTTGAGCTGGACGGACAGACGATGGCGATGACCAGTCTGCTGTTCATAGGGATGTCCCTGTTGGGCTCGTTAATTTCGGTAGCAAGAGTAGCCAAGGTAGATGCCTTGGAAGCGATAGGGAGGACTGGAGCATGAGTGCGAAATTAGTGATGAAGCAGGTAACCAAGACTTACGGGGATGGGGACGGGGCGATGACCGTATTGAACCATCTGGACCTTACGGTGAACGAGGGCGAATTCATAGCAGTACTGGGACCATCCGGCTCCGGGAAAAGCACGTTTCTCTCCGCAGCCGGCGCGCTGCTCACGCCTACCAGCGGAGAGATCCTCCTCGACGGCGAGTCGCTGCGTGACAAGGACAAGGGGGCACTGACGGAGCTGAGGCTGAAAAAAATCGGCTTCATGTTCCAAAGTGCGCAGCTGCTGCCGTTCCTGAAGGTAGAAGAGCAATTGCTCTATGTAGCGAAGCTTGCCAAGCTGAGTCAAAAGGAAGCGAAGGTGCGTTCCGCCTATCTGCTGAAGCGTCTGGAGATCTGGGAACGCCGCAACCATTACCCCGAACAGCTGTCCGGGGGCGAGAAGCAGCGGGTGGCGATTGCCCGGGCATGGATGAACAAGCCGGCCATTCTGTTCGCGGATGAACCTACAGCCAGCCTGGATTACAGCCGCGGCCGTGAGGTGGTGCGGATGATCGCCGACGAGGTGCGGAGCGAAGGGAAGGCCGCCGTGATGGTGACTCATGATGAACGGATGCTGGACTGGTGCGACCGGGTGCTGCATCTGGAGGATGGCGTGCTGGTTGAGGCGTAGGGGATGAGATGACCTTGCCCTGTCGTTGAAGAATGTTTGGCCCCCTAAGCCCGATTAGCCTAGCTAATTCACCTTCGCGGTACAATTGTATTCGTTTCCACATTTATTCGGCGCTTCGAAGGCGCGTGAGCCAAATGTAATCGCAAATCCGATTACATTCGGCACTTCGAAGACGTGTGAGCCAAATGTAATCGAAAAACCGACTACATTCGGTCTATATGCCTGCTTGCGAGCACAATGTATACTGTTTTTCACATACGTTCGCCCTTGTAGCTTCGCAGAATGACAAAAACCTGAACCTCAGAAAACGAGGTTCAGGTTTTTGTTGATATCCCAGGTTCACACGCCCGAGTAGGCCATGAACCCGCCGTCTACGGGGATGGTCACCCCGGTCACGAACCCGGACATGCGCTCATCGGCCAGCCAGAGCAAGGTGCCGAGCAGATCCTCCGGTGTGCCGAAGCGGCGCATCGGGGTCTGTGAGATGATTTTGAGCGAACGTTCAGTTAATTCACCCTTCGGGTCCTTCAGCAGCTGTTCATTCTGTGCAGTGACGAAGAAGCCGGGGGCGATGGCATTCACCCGGATGCCGGACTCTGCCAGATGCACCGCAAGCCACTGAGTGAAGTTATTGATGCCTGCCTTGGCCGCGCTGTAAGCCGGAACCTTGGTGAGTGGCGAAGCGGCGCTCATGGAGGATATGTTGATCACTGCAGCTCCGGAGCGTCCGAGCATCTGCTTGGCGAAGATTTGGGTTGGAATTAATGTTCCGGTCAGATTGAGGTCGAGGACCGTGCGGAAGCCGCTCACGGACAGATCGAAGAAGGAGACGACATCGGGATTCTCCAGATCCCCCGGCTCCAAGGTCTCCTTGGTAGTAATCGCCGAAGGTTGATTGCCCCCGGCACCGTTGATCAATAAGTCGCAGGGACCCCAGTGATTAAGGATCTCTTCCGCTGCCTGCCGGACACTCCCGGCATCCATAACATCACAAGCCAAGGCCAAGGACTGGCCGCCCCCCGAAGAGATCTGTGCAGCCAGAGCTGCTCCCTTGGCCTCCGTACGGTTCAGGATGGCGACCTTCATGCCTTGACGGGCCAGCTCCAGCGCCATGGTGCTGCAAAGGGCTCCGGCTCCTCCGGTAATGACAGCGGTCTTGCCTGCCAGCGCAGGCTGTAATGCCAACTCGGTCATAGTGGTCCAACCCCTCTTGGTGAAAGTATGATTAGCGTAAGGTTCTATCAGTCTGCGGGTCTTTGCTTATAGTACTGCGGATATTTCTCCATCAGCATCTCCTGGTCGGCGATCGTCAGGGCCATATGCTCCTGCATAATCTGATCTCCTAGCTGAATATTATGCTGTTCAATGGCTTCATATAGACAATAATGCTGCTGGTAGAGATGCTCCCAGTTGTGATCCGCCGTGAGCTTGAGCATTCGGCTGCGGTTCAGGTGAACCTTGATCTGCTGGATGACCTCCCAGGTATTCTTTTTATTGCAGCCCATAAAGATCACATGATGGAACTCTTCGTCCAGCATGAACATTTCTTTATAGTCCTGGTCCTCGATGCAGAGCTTCTGCTTGTCCAGATTGGCCTTCAGATCAATAAGATTCCTGGCCTGGAAGGTGCTGCACGCTTCCCGGATGACCGCCCGCTCCAGATGCTCGCGCATGAAGCGGGCTTCTTCCACGAGTTCGGAATCAATCAGGGAGACTACCGTTCCCCGCTGGGGATAAACAGCAAGCAAGCCCTCCTGTGCCAGACGGACGAAGGCCTCCCGGACCGGGGTGCGGCTGACGTTGAACTTCAGCGAAATCTCTTTCTCTGAAATCCCGGTTCCGGGCGGCAGTTCCAGCAGCAGAATCTGATTCTTCAGTGAACGATACACGATGTCCCTTGTGGAGAGTGCTTGTGTACCGATAGTGTATTCCATCGTGTAACCCTCCTGCTATAGTTATTGTAAGCACTACCATACTACCATACTTGTATGGTAGTATGGTAGTGCGAATGGGCAGAAGCATTTGCTGTCCGCTTACGGATGGTACCTGTGGCCCACCAATATCATAGACGAGAGGCTGGAGAACAATATGAGTACCTCATCTTTTATTCATGACGACTGGCTGCTGTTAAGTTCAAGTGCACAGAGACTGTATCACGATTATGCCGCCGGAATGCCGATTTACGATTTCCACAGTCATCTGAATCCGCAGGAGATTAGCAGTAACCGCAGGTTCCGCAATATCGCTGATCTCGCCTTATCCGGGGACCATTACAAGTGGCGGGCGCTCCGCTGGCTGGGTGTTGACGAACAGCTAATTACCGGGAATGCACCAGACAAAGATAAGTTCATGATCTGGGCGCGCTCCCTGCCGGAGATGGTGGGCAATCCGCTCTACCACTGGACTCATCTGGAGTTGAAGCGCTACTTCGGGATCGACGAGCTGCTCTCCGGGGAGACTGCGGACAGTGTGTGGGAACGCTGCAATGAGCAGCTCCAGGGAGATGAACTGACTACGCAGGGGATTCTCAAAAAACTTAATGTCGATGTAGTCTGCACAACGGATGATCCCATTGATTCACTGGAGCATCACATTCAGATTAAGAAGGATCATGGGCTTAGAGTGGTGGTCGCTCCAACCTTCAGACCAGACCGGGTACTGAATATCCGTGATGAGGGGTTCACCGGATACGTGGGCCTGCTTAGTGAGGCGAGCGGTCTTGAGATCCACGATTACTCAGGGTTCCTCCAGGCTGTGACGGCGCGGATCGATTATTTCCATAAGCATGGCTGCCGGCTGTCGGATCAGGCCTTCGGCGAGCTGCCGCATGCCCAGTCCACAGAGCATGAAGCGGCCTACATATTCGCCCGGGCCTTCAAAGGGGAAGAGATCAGCCCGCAGGAGGAACAGAAGTTCCAGAGCCATACTCTGATCAAATTAGGCAGACTCTATCACGAGCGGGGCTGGAGCATGCAACTGCATATCGGAGCGCTGCGCAACAACAACGCACGGATGTTCAGTGCCATCGGCAAGGACAGCGGCTTCGATTCGATTCTGGATTTCAATATGGCCCGCAGCCTTAACGCGCTGCTGAATGAGCTGGATGCCAGCGGACAGCTGCCGAAGACCATCGTCTACACGCTGAATCCTTCGCAGTATGAGATGATCGCCACTGCGATCGGCAACTTCCAGGGGGCCGGCATCAAGGGCAAGGTGCAGATGGGTTCCGGCTGGTGGTTCCATGATCAGAAGGAGGGTATGCTGCAGCAGTTGAAGGCACTCTCCAGCATCGGCCTGATCAGTCCTTTTGTCGGGATGCTGACTGACTCCCGAAGCTTCCTCTCCTTCACACGTCATGAATATTTCCGGCGCATTCTCTGCAACCTGTTCGGCACGTGGATGGAAGAGGGGGACCTGCCGCGGGATTATGCCTTGATCGGCCGGACAATTGAGAATATATGCTACAACAATGCGAATGCGTATTTCGGGATCAAGTAGAGCAACATCACTTATAGCTTAATTTTGAAAAGCCAAATGTTTATTGAAGCAGAAAAAAGCAAATTTCCGACACTGAGGAAATTTGCTTTTTTATATTTCAGACAGCTTTAACTACTTAAGTTCTAATGTTCCATAATCAATTTCATCAATTCCTTTCAGAGGACAACCTAAAATTGAATAATCCATATTTTGAAATCCTCGTATCCATGATTTAAGTTTTAAATTATTGATCTCTATACTACCATTAGATTTTATTTTCCCAATTGAATTACATTCATTATTAAGAGCCACAGTACATTTATTTATATTTCCATCAGAACGAATTGAAAGTGAATTTGGTGACGAAGCATAACAGATATATTTTTCAGTTGATGCATTAATACATTTTATGTTTTTGATGTTTGAACTGATTAAATTTATCATTGATTTTTGTTTCTTAATTTCAAGAATATTAAATTCATCACTTGAATTCATTTTAAAAACCGGTTTTATGTATATCTGAAATCTTGGATCATATTTAAAAATATTATCTATGTTGGAAATTAAAATGTTTATGTCTCTAAAGTTTTCATTTGTTAAATGTACTCTCAGAGTTACGTTAACTTCTTCTTTAGAATCTCTAATATTAATTAAATTTGACCAGATTTGTTCAAAGGTCCCCTTACCATTTGCAAGCCTTCTGGTCTGATCGTGAATTACACCAAATCCATCTAAAGATATTTGAAATTGCCTAATATTATGATTAATGAGTTGATTGAATACAAGAGGGGTCAATAAATACCCATTAGTAGTCATCCCAGACTTTACTCTATAATTTTTATGTACTTTCACTAATTCATTTGCATGATTAGTGATGTTTAAAACTGTGTCCAAAGCTAATAAAGGCTCGCCTCCAAACCAGGATAGATGAAGTTCATCTAATTCAACAGCTCTTAAGGTAATTAGCTTTTTTATGCTTTCTCTGATTTCAGTAGACATTTTTTTAAGTAAGAAATCTTCATAACAATACACACATCTAAAATTACATTGTTCCGTTGGAAACAATGTTAATCTCAATATTCGTGATGAAAAGTTTGATAAAATATCGTCAATAACTGATGGATTTTTCATTGTATCCTCCATAATTAAGATAAACCGGCGTTTACCGCCGGCCCCTTATTAACATCCAATATTCACACCACAAACGTAACCTAAATTGTTACTTTCTAATTGAAACTCGTTTTTTCTTTCCATAAGCTTTTTAGCTAATTCTTTATTGTCTACCACTACTCTACCTTGTAGATCAATCGAAACATCTTTCGGATCGATATTCATATTAACTCACCTCACTTTTTTGTGTTTACAATACAAATTAAGGTATTCCCTTAAATAAAATAAAGATAAGCCTTTTAGAGGATGTTCACCAAAAATTCATTTATATGTTTTTAAATTTGTTGTACACATAAAGATTTGGTGGGGGATAGATGAGTGGGCTTATAACCTTTTAAGCAGGAAGGGGGAACACTCAAAACCTTACCTCGTACTGCTCCGGTAAGCAGAAGGGGATACGCCCGTCGACTTCTTGAATACCTTGGAAAAGTGGGCCAGCTCCATGCCGACCTGCTCGGCGATACTTGAGATGCTGAAATCGGTATAGGAGAGCTGTCTCTTAGCCAGCTCCATCCGTTTCAGCTGAACATACTGCATCGGCGGAACACCGATGAATTTCTTGAAGTAGGGAATGAAATAGTTCGGGTGCAAATGGACCCGCTCTGCCAGCTCCTCCACCGTCAGCGGCCGCATTAGCCGTTGATCGATGTAGCCCAGCACATTTGCCAATTTACCCTGGTCGCTTGTATGCGTCAGATCGTCAAGGAAATTGCTGTAGCCTCCCGATTCCAGGCAGAGGGACAGCAGCGTAAGCAGCGCGGCTTGCGTCCGCAGGGTGGCTAGGAAGCCGGTATCCTGGAACCATTCAATCATCTCCGCGAACATCGTCCGGGTCGCCTCCGGGTCAGGCACATCACAGATGTAGAGCTTATTCGCTGAATGAAACAGCGGCCATTCCCCGATCTGTGCATCGAAGTGGCAATAGTAGCGCGTATAAGGATCATCCCGCGAGGTATCCGTCGTCTGGGTAGAGCCGGCGGGCATAATCATCAGCTGTCTGGGTCTGGGGTAATGGTCCACTCCGTTGATAATCACCTTGCCTTCGCCCGAATCAATATAGTAGAGCCGGTTGAAGGCAGGGGTCTCATTCGTCCGGTTCCATCCCGGATATCTGCTGGTTAATTGAGCATGGGTAACGGTAACCGTCAGGTTGTGCAGCAGACGTCCGGTCAAATTTCCATTTCCAATCATATTCATCTCTGAGCGCCTCCATTAAGGACATAAATCTATTATAACGCTTTCATTTATCCATTACATCTTATTTATATACAAATATACCTTAATTACAGTCATGTTCACCACCGTCAAATAGGGTTATCCTCATATCATAAACTGTTTCAGGAAGGGACTGGGAGATGGATAAGGTACGATATGGAATTATTGGTGTAGGCAATATGGGGCGCGCCCATGCCCAGAGTCTGCTGAATGATATTAAGGGGGCTGAGCTTACAGCGGTATGCGACAGCAGCCCTGAGCGGCTGGATTGGGCAGAGGAGCATTTGCCGGATAGCGTGCAGCGCTTTTTGTCGCCGGAGGAGCTGTTCAAATCTGGTGCCATTGATGCTGTATTGATCGCTACCCCCCATTATGATCACCCGCCGCTGGCGATTGAAGCGCTGGGCTACGGGCTGCATGTTCTGATTGAGAAGCCTGCCGGTGTCTATACCAAAGCAGTCAAGGAGATGAATGACGCTGCGGCGAAGTCTGACCGTAAGTTCGGCATTATGTATAACCAGCGGACGAATCCGCTCTATCAGAAGCTGAGAGACTTGATCCAGTCCGGGGAACTGGGGGAGATCCGGCGCACGAACTGGATTATTACCAATTGGTACCGCTCTCAGAGCTACTATGATTCCGGCGGCTGGCGGGCGACCTGGGGCGGAGAAGGCGGCGGCGTGCTGCTGAACCAGGACCCGCACCAGCTTGACCTCTGGCAGTGGACTACAGGGATGATGCCTAAGCGGGTACGCGCTTTTTGCCAGTTCGGGAAGTACCGGAATATTGAGGTTGAGGATGATGTGACTGCTTATGTGGAATATGAGAACGGCGCAACCGGGCTGTTCATCACCACTACAGGGGAGGCGCCGGGGACGAACCGGTTCGAGATTACAGGAGACAACGGCAAAATCGTCATCGAAGACGGCAAGCTCACCTTCTTCCGCCTTCGCACCCCGGAGCCGAAGTTCAATGCGGAATTCACCGGAGGCTTCGGAGCACCGGAGTGCTGGAAATGCGAGATTCCGGTGCCACCTGGAGACGGAGAACAGCACAAGGGCATTATGCGTAACTTCACCAATGCGATTCTGCACGATGAGCCGCTGCTGGCTCCGGGGGAAGAGGGCATTCACGGCCTGACCCTGTCCAATGCCATGTATCTGTCCGCGTGGACCGACAACTGGGTGGACCTGCCGATCGACAGCCAGTTGTTCTATGAGAAGCTGATGGAGCAGGTAGAGAATTCTACTTTTCAGAAAGCACCGGTCAGCCAGAAAGCCCTGGATGTATCGGGAACTCATTAGGAGAACCTTACTCTCTTACACAACTCAAACTTATCTAGGAGTGGATGAATACAATGAACCGTTCAACGATTGCCGCTCAAATGTATACCCTGCGTGAATATACCCAGACGCCGGAGGCCTTGCGGGAGAGCTTGCGGAAGGTAAGCAGTATCGGGTACCAGGCTGTCCAGATCTCCGGAATCGGTCCCATGGACCCCAAGCTGGTGAAGGAATACGCGGATGAATTTAATCTCAAAATATGTGCGACACACGTTCCCTGGGACAGGCTGGTGAATGATCTGGATGCACTCGCCGCCGAACATAAGCTGTGGGACTGCAAATACATCGGTCTTGGCTCACTGCCTGCGGAATATCAGACCAGTCAGGAAGGGTACCGCACCTTCGCCAAGCTGGCTTCCGGCATTGCACGTACACTTAAGGAAGAGCATGGCCTGCAATTTGTGTATCATAATCATGATTTTGAATTCGAACGTTTTGACGGTCTGACCGGGATGGATGTGCTGCTGCAGGACAGTGATCCGGAGGTCTTCGGCTTCGAGCTGGATCTGTACTGGGTGCAGGCCGGGGGCGGAGATCCTGTAGAGTGGATTCTTAAGGTGGAAGGCAGAATGCAGGCCGTGCATTTCAAGGATATGACTATACTGAACCGCAAAGCTGTATTCGCCGAGATCGGCGAAGGCAATATGAACTATGGAGCGATTATTGAGGCCTGCCGCAAGACGGGTGTGGAGTGGCATATCGTGGAGCAGGATGTGTGCCAGCGTGATCCGTTCGAGAGCCTGGAGATTAGTCTCCGGCATCTGCATTCCAGATTGGAGGTGCAAGCATGAGCCGCAAGGATGGAATGATGTATGCCCCGGTACATGAGGCGAAGCCAGTGGTGGGACCGGGTGAATTCGTAATCGCTGCGTTGGCGCTGGATCATGGGCATATCTACGGGATGTGCAACGGACTAGTAGAAGCGGGAGCCGAGCTGAAGTGGGTATACGATCCTGACCCCGAGAAGGTAAAAGCGTTCCTGAACAAGTATCCCGGCGTCAGAGCCGCACGCTCTGCTGAAGAGATTCTTGAAGATTCTAAGGTCCGGCTCGTAGCAGCGGCCGCCGTTCCTTCGGAGCGTGGTCCGCTCGGTCTGCGGGTGATGGCACACGGGAAGGATTATTTCACGGACAAATCTCCGTTTACTTCTCTGGACCAACTCGCAGCAGCACGCCTTCAGGTGGAGAAGACGGGCCGGAAATACATGACATACTACAGTGAGAGACTGCATGTAGAGAGCGCTGTCTATGCCGGTCAGCTGGTGCAGCAGGGGGCGATTGGCCGTGTGCTTCAGGTCATGGGGCTGGGGCCGCACCGGTTAAATGCACCAAGCCGGCCGGAATGGTTCTTCCAGCGTGATAAATACGGCGGCATTCTCTGTGACATCGGCAGCCATCAGATTGAACAGTTCCTCTTCTACGCGGGCTGCCGCGATGCCAAGGTGCTGCACAGCAAGGTCGCCAACTACAACAACCCGGCTTACCCGGAGCTGGAGGATTACGGGGATGCTACGCTGGTTGGGGATAACGGGGCTACGCAGTATTTTCGCGTGGACTGGTTCACTCCGGCAGGGCTCGGGACCTGGGGCGACGGACGGACGATTATTCTCGGCACGGAAGGTTATATCGAACTGCGCAAATACAGCGATATCGGCCGCTCCAGCACACCGGACCATGTCTTCTGGGTGGACGGTGAGGGAGAGCATTATGAGCATGTAGCCAGGAAGGTTGGCTTCCCGTTCTTCGGGGAGCTGATTCTGGACTGCCTGGAACGGACGGAGAAGGCGATGACCCAGGAGCATGCGTTCAAGGCGGCTGAGCTGTGTCTGGAAGCGCAGCGGCAAGCGGTGAATCTGACCCCGGATACGCTTAAATAGGTGCAGGACAGCTAGCAGAAGATCGGAAGGTGGTTAAGATGAATACTAATGGAGCAGCGATTATCGGCTGCGGGGCGATTGCCCCGCTGCATGCCAGAGCCATTGCTTCCATCGACAATGCGCGGCTGGTAGCCGTGGTGGACAGTGACCCTGTTCAGGCAACACAGTCTGCTCAGGATTACGAATGTGAAGGCCTGACAGATTACAGGGAGCTGCTGGAGCGTCCAGATATCGGCATCGTTCATCTCTGCACGCCGCATCATCTGCATGCCGGAATGGCAGTGGAGCTGCTGAAGGCCGGCAAGCATGTGTTAACCGAGAAACCGATGGCACTGGATGTGCCTTCGGCCCGCATGATGCAGGAGGCGGCAGAGGATGCTGCGGGACAACTGGGTGTAGTGTTCCAGAACCGCTATAATGAACCTTCGGTGCGGATCAGACAAGTGATTGATTCCGGCAGCCTGGGCAATCTCCTCTGCATGAAGGGCCTGGTGACTTGGACCCGGAGTGAGGAGTACTACACGAATAGTCCCTGGAGAGGCCGCTGGGCGACGGAAGGCGGCGGGGTATTGATCAACCAGGCTATCCATACCCTGGATCTGCTGCAATGGTTCGGCGGTGACATTGATTCCGTGAAAGGCAGTGTCAGCACTGATGTGCTGAACGATGTCATTGAGGTCGAGGACAGCGCACATGCGTGTATCGATTTCAAGAACAAGGCGCGCGGACTCTTCTACGGAACCAATGCGTATCAGGCCAATTCACCGGTGGAGCTGGAGCTGGTCTTTGAGCAAGGGACTCTGCAGCAGCGCCGGGACAACCTGTATCTGTGGAATGATGGGAAGGAGACGCTGCTCTGTGAGCCGCAGAGCATCAGCAGTGGAGGGAAATCCTACTGGGGCAGCGGACATTCCCGGTTAATTCATGACTTCTACGCCCATATCCGTGAAGGCCGCAGGTTCTGGATTGACGGTGCTGAAGGCATCAAAGCGCTCACACTGATTGCAGAGATCTATAAGTCCTCGGAGGGCCGGAATCTGGTCCCTCAGGTCTAGTATTCGTCAACCGGCTGATGCCAGAATATAGGCTGTCTCTTATGCATAGTCTTGCTTAAGGGATAGCCTTATTTAAAAATAGAATTTATATGATGCACACGATAACTTACCCTTCTATTTCTCGCTGAAACGGTACCGTCCTTTAAAAGGACGGCAAAGCCGCTTCCACTTGTGTTAGCCGCTACAGCTTAATCGCAAGCCAGCAAGCTTCAATGGTCTGCTGAATCTGCTGCTCGTTAAGCGGGTATTTTCCGCCTAAGTAGCCCTTGATCACGGCAATCAAAATTCCGTTGACCAGCTGATAACACAGGCAAACATTCATTTCCCGGATGATGCCCTGCCGCTGGCCTTCTTCAATGATGGAGAAAATCTCTAAGGTGGAGGGGGCGGGTGTGTTCCGTATATCCTCGGAAATATAGGGCGAAGTGCAATAGTTCTCTGTGAAGTCAACCTCATTGGGGTAGTGAAGCGAATAGTTGGCTGTATTCTTCAGATGGCTTTTCATACGCTCATAGATTGTTAACCCGGGATCATAGCCGTTCATGACGAATTCATTTTTATGTATGCGGACTTTATGGTATAGCTCATTGACCAGTTGCTCTTTGTTCTCAAAATAATGGTAGAATGTACTGGAGCCGACATTGGCCCTCTTGAATATTTTGGAAAAAGCAACAGACTGTAAGCCTTCTTCAGTAATTAAAACAAGGGTTGCCTGAAGAATATCATCGCGTTTACCCATCATTACACCTCGCTAGCGGAATAATCATTCTATGAAATAGAACAACCCCTGCAAGGAATTGTCAATTAACAGAATATGCATTCTACTCTCAAGTATCAAAAAGATAGATTTTGTGGTGAAACTGACAATAGGGAAGCTATATTTTAGTCATTACTCTGCAAAAAGGAATTTCCATTCCGAACATACTTGAAGTTTAATTATCCTATTTCTGAACTATTAATAGAATAAAAATTCTATTTCTTGAGTGTATCTAAGGGCAATCAGTTCTAGCGATCAAATTGACTTTCAAATCATTAGGCTTTATCTTCAGTACAGGGTGTAACAAGAGTCAGCAGATGAGAGACAGGGAGTGGGAGATTGGCTATGGAACAGGCAATGTTTGCCGGAGGCTGCTTCTGGTGTATGGTTACACCGTTCGAAGAGCTGCCCGGTATTCACGGAATTGTATCAGGTTACGCCGGAGGATCGGTAGAGAACCCTACTTATGAGCAGGTGAAGACCGGTACAACCGGTCACTACGAGGTGGTTCAGATCACTTATGACCCTGAGTTATTCCCATATGAGCGGCTGCTGGAGCTGTTCTGGCCGCAGATTGACCCGACGGATGACGGCGGACAATTTCAGGACCGGGGAACACAGTACCGCACGGCGGTATTCTATTATACGGAAGAGCAGCGGCTGGCTGCACTGTCTTCCCGGGAGCGGGTGGCGGTTAGCGGCAGATTCGAGCTTCCGGTGGTGACGGAGATTCTGCCTGCGCCGGTGTTTTATCCGGCAGAAGACTATCATCAGGACTATCACAAGAAGAATCCGAAGCATTATAAGGAGGACCGTGAGCAGTCGGGGCGGGATACCTTTATTTCGCAGCATTGGGAATAGCGAATACGTGATAGATGTGTAAAAAAGCCTTTAATGACCAGACATCTGGGGATTAAGGGCTTTTTGCTATTTTTGCAGCACCAAACCAAAATATGGGAACTGAAATCCGAAATTCTGTGCCTACTAAATAGCTATCAGAGCTACTATAATCATATTTGTAAACGGATACAGAAATACCAATATCATTCAGGAGGAATCTGAGAATGTCCAAAAAATGGCAAATGACGATGCTTGCGTTCGTGCTTCTGCTCTCTTGCCTGCCTTTGTTCAACTCCAAAGCAGCCGCGGCAGACTACACCCAAGGGGTAGAGCTGTCGGGAACCTCGGCTACCATCTGGTTCAAATCCACAGTAAATACCAGTTGGGTGGACGTCCATTACAAGGTGAATGCCGGGACGCAAAGCAATTTCCGATCAACGTATAACAACAGCAAAGCGCGTTATGAGCAAGTGGTTACAGGAATCACCAGCGGCACAGCACTCTCTTACTTCTTCACCTACAACAACGGAACTCCGGCTTATGACACCGGCTGGTTCAACTACACGGCAGGAACTGCACCGACAACCGGGCCGACAACTCCGCCATCCGGCTCCTCCGGTTCCATCTATTCCATCGCTGCCTCTTCGATCCCGACACCGCCCTCAGGCTCTGTCTCCGTCAAGGTCATGAACGGAACGGGCGGCGCTTATCCAGACAGCCAGATCTACTGGGGTGTACTCGGCATTAATCCGGCCAATGGCAAGTGGAGTTATCTGGATCTCAGCGGCAATATCGTTCCGATCTCGAATGCGCTGAATGATGCTTCCGGCCACTTGACCAAGAGCGGCGTGAATTATGCCAATATTTATCACACGATTAATCAGGCTTCCTGGGTAACGCTGCCCAAAATCACCTCCGGCCGCATGTTCCTTAGTGTAGGCACGCCGCTGTACATCAAGACCTATGACGACGGCTTCGCTGGACCGGATATTGATAATCCGACCGATCCTAACCGAAATCTCTATTTCGACTTTGTTGAATTCACAGTGGATGCTACAGGCTATCATGGCAATACCACCCGTGTAGATGGCTTCGGCTTCCCGATCCAGCACCGGCTGGTGGGCTTGTCCGGCGGTTATGACAAGACGGTAGGCGAGCTTGAATCGGAGACACGGGCTGGAATTTTTACCAAATACCAGAATGAAGTTCCCGCTGCCTTCAAATCACTGGCAACCGATCAGGCACCTTACCGGATTATTGCTCCAGTCCATGGATCATTCAAAGCCGGTGGAGCCAATGCCAATTACTTCGCAGGGTATTCCAGCTATAGCACACAGGATATTCTGCGCAATGACGGTTCGCTAATCGATGCCGCCACTTCCGCTGCGATCAACCGCCATGTCTACACCACCAGTAACTGGAATAACGTAGCGAATTATTACAATGCGGCTCCCGCCAACTTTTATGCGAAATTCTGGCATGACCACAGCATCAGCGGACTGGCTTACGGCTTCCCGTATGACGATGTGAACGGCCAGGCGGCCTATCTGGAAGTCGGTGACCCTAAGGGACTGATTATCCGAGTGGCTTGGTAAGCATGGAGCCGATAGCTTCCAGCAGCACAGCTTCCTCAATCATCAGCAAATGAGGGATATCGTGTAGAGAGCCGGTCCTGAACATAAGCAGGCTGCCGACTCTCTCACACGATTGAATCTGGGAATACAGGGAAGGATCATCATCCAGTGAAGGGAAAACTACACTCGCAGGCACGGGCTCATATCCGGCAAAGGACCATTCACTGATCCGTTCCATCGTTCCAGGATCAAACAGAAAGAAGCGTTCATTCGTATTTTGTGAGATGGCTTGACCGTTCTGAAGATAGAGCATGCCATACCCCGGATAATGGTCTTCTTCCTCATACTCGTCTTCGTATTCCCCATCGTGCGGACCCTGTTCCTGTTGCAGCTCCAAGGCTGGATAGGAGAAACAGGCATACACCTGCACATCATTCTCCAAGGTGAACAGCTGACTGCCGTCAGGATGCCAAGCGGGTGAGAGATAACAGCCCTGCGGGAACATCTCCCTGCTATGTAACCCGCCCTGCTGAATAGATAATTCATACACGGATATACCGTTCTGACCTGCCGCAAGCTCCAGTGTTACAGCATCCGACCCGGGGATATCCATCAGCCGCAGCGCACTGTCACCGAACGGATCTTCCAAATCTAGTGAATGTGCCAACGTTCCGTCCCCGCTATGAAACACTGAAATCCGCAGATGTTCTTCGTCCAGCTTGGCTACAGACCAGAGTAGACTTCCATCACGTGAAAAAAGAACACATACATACGCCCCGGCTTTGCTCCACAGCAAGCGGCCCGTAAAGTCTCCTGCGCCCATTGCCGCATCCTCCATAATGAAAGCCGCCAGTGCAAGCTCTGGATGGAACGAAAGGGAGTCCAAGTTAAGCGGTTGCATGCTATAGAGCTGTCCGGCTTCACTAGGCGTTAAATCCGCATCCAGGCGGTACACTCTGCCTTCCTTGTCATATACAACAACTTCAGGTCCGGCATTGTTCCTAGCGGCGAAGTGATAGTCGCCTATGAGTATTGTGGCGGGATTAAGCAGTATCATCTTATTCCTCCTGCTCCTCGAATGCCCTGAATTATAGCATCCTGAGGATGGAAAATAAACAGAAAGAAAGGTATGATAGATAGCAATTGCACACGAAGGGAGCATCCGGGAGAGATGAAGGACAGCTTGAAGCACATCTTATTTGATCTGGACGGCACATTGACTGACCCCAAGGAAGGCATTACCAAAAGCGTAGAGTATGCGCTTAACCAATTCAGCATCGAGGTGGAGCATCCTGACTTGCTGATTCCATACATAGGTCCGCCGCTATATGATTCTTTTATCGAAATTCAGGGCTTCACGGCGGAGGCAGCGGCACAGGCGGTGGAGTTCTACCGGGAGCGTTACCGGACCCTGGGGATGTTCGAGAATCATGTAATTGCAGGCATACCTGAGCTGCTGGAGAACTTGAGAGCCAAGGGATTCGAGCTGTATGTGGCGACCTCTAAGCCGATTGTATTCGCTGAGCAGATTCTCCGGCATTATGAGCTCGACGGGTTCTTCAAGTATGCGGCAGGCAGCAATCTGGACGGGACACGTTCGAAGAAGCGCGAGGTCATTCAACACGTGCTGGACGAGAATAATCTTCTTGCTTCGCAGTCGCTAATGATCGGGGACCGGGAGCATGACATTATCGGGGCCAAAGCCTGCCGCGTAGCCTCAGTGGGCGTGTTATTCGGCTATGGTTCCGAGGAGGAATTATCGGCGGCCGGAGCGGATTATATTGCGCATACGGTGGAAGAAGTGGGAGATATTATTCAGCGTTTGCAGACGAATGAGCTTGGTGAGTAAGGCCCACGAGCTAAAGGATTAGGGGAGTAAAAGTTTAAGAATTAAGCGGTCAAACGGAAAGCGGTTTTTAAGTTTTTTTCTGCGCGGTATTGACTTCTGGCTAAGAGCGTGCGTATTATGTAACCAGCAACACCATAACTAAGGCAATGACCAGAGACATGATATCCCGTGAGGACTGACCAGAGAGAGAAGTGCAAGGTGAGAGCTTCTTACAGAGACCAGCCGGATGTTACCCCTCTATAGCCGTGACACTGAACCCTCCTGCTGTTAGCGAGGCTGTAAATGTCGCCGCCCCATCCCCGTTAACGGATGCCATGAGGATTGTACTGATCACCTTTCCGCCGAACAGCCGGAGGTGAAGTGACGTATAATCGAATTAGGGTGGAACCACGAGCTTAAGACGCACTCGTCCCTTTCCGGGATGAGATGCGTTTTTTTTGTGTTCACATATACGAATATAACTGAAGAAATGGAGGCCAAAATCATGGAGATTCAAGTGCAGCTGCCGGATGGAGCAAATAGGAGGTATTCGCGTAACACCACAATTGCGCAGATTGCGGATTCGATTAGCGTAAGTCTGAGGAAGAATGCAGTAGCCGGCACAATCGATGGCAGACTCGTTGACCTTGATTGTCCGGTTGAAAGGGACAGCCTCGTGGAGATCGTTCTAGCAGACAGCAGCGACGGGCTGATGATTCACAGACACAGTACAGCCCATGTGATGGCCCAAGCGATCAAACGGATCTATGGAGAACGGAACGTGAAGCTGGGAATTGGTCCGGTAATTGAGGACGGCTTCTATTACGATATAGATATTGAACAGCCCCTGTCCATCGAGGATCTTGCTGCGATTGAGCGGGAGATGGGAAAAATCATCAAGGAGAACCTGCCGATCCGGCGGCGGGTGGTCAGCCGGGAGGAAGCGGTGCAGTACTTTGAACAGCTGGAAGAGCCGCTGAAGCTGGAGCTGATCCGGGATCTGCCGGAGGACGCAGTCCTCAGCCTGTATGAGCAAGGAGAATTCACGGACCTGTGCCGGGGGCCGCATCTGCCCTCCACTGGCCGGATTAAGGCGTTCAAGCTGCTTAGTGTAGCGGGTGCTTACTGGCGCGGGGATGCTGACAATCAGGTGCTTCAGCGGATATACGGCACAGCCTTCCTGAGCACAGCCCTACTTGAGGAACATCTGCATCTGCTGGAGGAAGCGAAGAAACGGGATCACCGCAAGCTGGGCAAGGAGCTAGGCTTGTTCATGTTCTCCGAGGAAGCGCCGGGCATGCCGTTCTACCTGGCCAAAGGGATGCTGATCCGCACAGCACTGGAGGATTTCTCCCGCAAGCTGCAGCGTGCCGACGGGTACGAAGAGGTCCGCTCGCCGCTGATGATGAACCGCCGTCTGTGGGAGCAATCCGGACATTGGGATCATTACAAGGATGAGATGTATTTTACAAAGGTGGATGAGACAGATTTTGCGCTGAAGCCGATGAACTGTCCCGGACACATGCTGATCTACAAGAACAGCCTCCGCTCCTACCGGGATCTGCCGATCCGCATTGCGGAATACGGCCAGGTTCACCGCCATGAATCTTCCGGCGCGCTGAACGGGATGATGCGGGTCCGTACTTTTTGCCAGGATGATGCCCACTTGTTCGTACTGCCGGAGCAGATAGAATCTGAGATATCGCGGGTGCTGGAGTTGATTGATCAGTTCTATTCCATCTTCGGATTCGAGTACAAGGTTGAGCTGTCTACACGCCCGGAGGATTATATGGGTTCCGAGGAGCTCTGGGATCAGGCAGAAGAGTCACTTGCGCGGGTGCTGAAGAAGAACGGAATCGAATACCGGGTGAATGCGGGGGATGGCGCTTTTTACGGACCGAAGATCGATTTCCATGTCCTCGATGCCCTGAAGCGGAGCTGGCAATGCGGTACCATTCAACTGGATTTCCAGATGCCCGAGAAGTTCGACCTGACTTACATTGGCGAAGATAACAACAAGCATCGTCCGGTTGTCATCCATCGTGCGGTGTTCGGCTCCATTGACCGGTTCATGGGTATTCTTACAGAGCACTATAGCGGAGCGTTCCCGCTGTGGCTGTCTCCGGTGCAGGTCAAGCTGCTGCCAGTCTCTGTGGTTCATGACGAGTATGCCGAGCAGGTCAGAAGACAGCTTGCTACAGCCGGACTGCGGGTGGAGGTAGATTCCCGGAATGAGAAGCTGGGCTACAGAATCCGTGAAGCTCAGCTGGAGAAAATCCCTTATATGCTTGTGCTGGGAGATCAGGAGCAGAATGACGGCACAATCTCGGTAAGAAGCCGTGCGGAGAACAAATTATTCACACTGAGCGCCCAGGAGTTCATTCAGCAACTGACAGCTAAGATTGACGGTTGGGAATAAATCGCTTCATATATAATAGGTGAAAAGCTATAGGGGGAGATAAGTTGACAGCAATAGAAACAGGGCAGCTTGCAGGCAACGTAATCCGGCTTGTGCCTTTGACGGCGGAGCATAAGCCTGAGCTTACGAAGTTGCTGTATAATCCGCTGATCTGGGAGTACACCTGGAGACGGATCAGCTCAGAGGAAGAGGCAGGACAACTGGCGGATACGGCTCTGGCGAATCAGGCAGCAGGCAAGGATATGCCCTATGTGATGGTGGAGCAGGCATCCGGCCGGATCGTTGGGACTACGCGGTTAATGCATCTGGACCGTACGCATCGTAATGCAGAGATCGGCTGCACCTGGATCTCACCGGATTATTGGAGATCTGAGGTGAATACGGAATCGAAGCTGCTTTTGCTGCAATATGCCTTCGAGGTGCTGGGGCTGATCCGGGTGGACTTCTCCATTGTCAGTGACAATCTGCGCTCGCAGCGGGCCATTGAGCGGATTGGTGCGGTCCGGGAAGGCGTCCTGCGCAAGCACCGGATCACTGCTCACGGCGCTGTCATGGACAATGTGCTGTACAGTATTATCGATGAGGAATGGCCTGCGGTGAAGCAGAATCTGCAATATCTGGTGAATGAAAAGTACAAGTAGCGGTGTGCTATGGTGTGCTATAATGTAGTGCTTTAACATAGAGGGGGCCCTGCGCGGGCTCCTCTATTTATTTTGCAAATAGCCATATCTATCAAACATTGATATAATAGAATGACATGAGAATAGAAACATACATTCCCATTCCCTCGGGGTCTGAGCATTAACAAACCGTCTATAACTGTGTATGTTCCGGCCCAACCTTCACCCTGCGGTGCGGATTTGGGTTTATGTTATGTTGTAGGGAAATTATGAAGTGATGGCGAGGTTGGCAAGAGCATGAACTGGAATGATTTCGGAGAACGGAACAAGCGGCTGAACCCCTTATGGAGTCTGGGCGCAGGCATGAATCTGGGTGAACTGCAGCCGTATAAGGAAATGATTGCGCTTAGTGTGCTGCTACAGGTCTATTATCTGGAGCTGGAATCGAATGAACAGCGGGCCAGGGAGGATCTGGTGGATCTGGCCTGGAGCTCGCTGGAGCGCTTCGGCATTGCGAAGTCGGGCAGCCCGGAATCGGTCGAACGGCTGATAGACGGACTGCTGTGGAGCGGCAGCGGCGGGGATTTCGAGGCCCATTATTATGATGACCACACCCGGCAGATCGGGGTCCAGAAATACAAATATTTCACCGTGGATGAGGATGCTACACGTATCAGCTGGGAGGAGAACGGGACGACCATCTACCGGCTCTCCGAGTATGCGATGGAGCTGATCTTCATGAGCCATGAGATTATCGACGAGTTCCAGGTCAGCATCAAGCTGCTGGAGATTCAGATGCATATCAAGCATGGACGGGTTACCCGGGCAATGCAGGATGTCAATGAGCTGATCTCCCGCGTGCGCAAAATGACCCAGCAGCAGCAGGAGTACCGCAATGCCCTGCGCCGTAATCCGAAGCACATCTTCAGCGAATACGGCGCCCAGCGGCATGAGCGGCTGGAGGAGATCCACCAGCAATTTGACGAGGAACGCAAGCATTTCGACAATATCCACCGCTCGCTGGCCCGGCTGGCCAATGATGAGAAGGATGTCATTGATTTCAATGAGCTGCGCCAGCTCTCCGAGCGGGTGGAGCTGTCCCGGCGGGTGCATGACGAGCTGGCCGAGGTCGTGCTGAGTATCTTCGAAGCGGAGACGAATCTGCGGCTGAACTTCCCGGAGTTATTCTGGGGAGCAGCAGGCTTCAACTTCCGCACCCATGTATGGGAGGAATGGGTGAAGCCGGAAGGGCTGCGGGATGGGGATAGCCTGGAGATGCTGATCAGCGGGCTGTTCTCGCCCAGCCAGGATTTCATCTATCCGCTGGCCTGGGCCTGGGAGGAGCAGGAGGTCGGCTTCTTGCCGGAGGATACGCAGGATGTGCCGGAGGAAGCCAGGGAAGAAGAGGACATCCATTATGTTCCCAGAGGTATTCCCTGGACCGAGGTATGCGAGCTGTGGCTGCCGGTTATAGCCGGAGTGGCTGCGCACGGCAGCTTCACCTTCACTGCGGAGGCGTTCACGGAGCAGGAGCAGCGGCGCTGGGCGGATTGCCCGGATGCCGTGGATTTGTGGGTACAATTTTTCCATACCGTAATTACTGTCGAGGAGCAGGAAGCGGAGGGCCATGGCGTGGCGGACGAATGCCAGAAGCTGCTTCAGCGGCTGATGCTGGACCACCCGGAGCTGGAAGTGCTGCGCGGCACAAGGCTCCGGACCACTATCTCTGCACAGCAGCAGAGCAGCATCCGTATCCCCGGCCTTGAGATCAGCCCTTATACCATTAATATAGTAGAGAAGTGAGATGATTCGGATATGAGTTATTCCCTAGAGCAAGTTCAGCAGGCTTCCCGGCTGTTCTTCGACCTGCTTCGGCGCAAGGTGATTCCGCTGGATGATCCCGCTGCCGCCGAATGTCTGCAGGATACCGCTGCTTATGATGCCCTGCAATACGTAGCCAAAGAAGCCGGCTGCCGGATTATGAATTCCGGTCACCGCCTGCACCTGCTCGTGAGTCCGATCGGCTCCGGGTTCGCCAGCAACTTCACTCAGCTGCGTAATAAATATTCACGGATTGAGCGCAAGACGCATTTACATATCATTAACGTTATTATCCTCGTCTTCCTGGCGGAGATGGATCAGGATGAGCAGCACTTCAAGCCGGGACAGGACAGCATGTCCTATATTCAGTTGTCGGATCAGGTATCCGAGCTGTTCCAAGGCTGGATCGGCATGGATGAAGACGGCAGCTTCAGCAAGCAGTGGCGGCTGGATATCCAGGCGATGCACAGAGTGTGGACCAGCCTCTATATGCAGACCCGAAGCCAGGAGGAGGGCGATTCGCTGACCCGCGGCGCAGGCTCCCGGATTGGCCTCATTCACGAAGGAATGAAGCTGCTGGAGGAGGAGCATCTGGTGTTCATTTCCGAGAATGAGAAGCGGATTTTCCCAAGGGAAGAGCTGTATGAGCGGATGCGTTATCTCTACCACGATGTGGACCGGTACAAAGAGCTGAAGGCTCTAGTTGGCCGGACACTCAGCGAACAGGAGGGGGAAGCCCATGCCGCGTATTGAGCGAATCCGCATCGCCGGACTGAAATACGAGAAGATGCTGAAGAAATATGAGGATATGATCCTCGATCTGTGTAATGAAGAAGGCCCGGCCAATACCCTGATTACGCTGATGAACGGCGGGGGAAAGGGCGTGCTGCTACAGTCGATTTTCCAGTTGCTGATGCCTAGAGCCGCCTGGGGTAAGGATAATGAGAACCAGGTCGAGGCCTTCTTCCATAATCACAAAAAACAGCTGAAACCCTACACCTTCCACGTGGCCATCGAATGGCGGCTTGACGATAAGGAGCGGGCGGAGTATATCACCACCGGAATCGCGATGACTGCCCAGCATTCCATGGACCAGCTTGAGATCAAAGTCGATTATCTGCTGTACGCGTTGCTGAAATATGAAGAGACGGCTGAGCTTACACTCTCCACCCTGCCTTTATATGATCATGAGCTGAATACGCCCGCGAGCTTCGAAGCGATTCAGCAGTTTGTGCGGGAGCGGCGAGGTGAGATTAATGTCTACGGCAGCAGCAGCTCCGATCTGAAGAAATATTATGCCTACCTGGCTGACCATGATATCCATATCGATGAATGGCGCAATATGCGCAGAATCAACGGGGAAGAGGGCGGCATCAAGGGCTATTTCCAGAAAAATGATGCCTTCACCAATCATAATCTCTTCGAGCGGCTGATTATCCCGGAGATCGGTTCCAGTCTGGGAGGGAGCCTGCGTGAGGATGAAGGCTCGCTTCAGCGGATGTTCGTGGATACCGCTACGGTTGCACAGCGGCTGCCGATGCTGGAGCAGCGCGAGCGGGCTTTTGCCGAGTTCACCTCTCTTGCGGCTCCTTTGTATGAAGCGGTGAAACTCGGAACGGAGGCGGACCTCAGCTTCCGGGAGACCGAGCGGCTAGGAGCGCAGCTCTATACCGTTATTCATGATGAACTGAAGCAGGCGGAAGACAAGCGCCGCAGAACGTCAGATGAGCTGGCCGGGCATTATCTGGAAGCGAAGACGCTCAGATTCGAGAGCGATAACCTGAAGTACCTGCGGCTGAAGGAAGAGCATGATGGCAAGCAAGAGCACTTCAGAGCGGTCTCGGACAATCAGACACGGGCCAAGCAGCGTCTGGAAGAATCGAAGCAGAGAGAGAAGTTGCTGGAGGTCGCCCATTATCTGGCCCGGCGCAAGCTGCAGCTCCGCCAGATGGAGCAATGGCAGAAGGAAATTGAAGCCATCGAAGGGTCGCTTGCGATGAAGGAACGCCAAAAGGTGATTCAAGGGGCCAAGCAGGAGCTGCGGATACAGTGGGAGCAGGTATACCGGTTATGGCAGGCGAAGAGCCTGTACTACAGCGGACAGCAGCGGTCCCATGCAGCGGAGGAGCAGATTCTGCGCAAGGGCCGGGAGGAGCTGCTGCTGGAGCTGGGCCGGGTGGATGGTAAGCTGCAGGAATTAACAGCCATGATCCGTCAGTATACAGAGGATCTGGGTGTGTTCGCTTCCCGCCACGGGCAGGAAGCTGCCCACTCGCCGGCAGGCGCCCTTCAGCGCGCGCTGATTGCGGCCAGAGGGCTCATTGAGCAGATAGATGCCTTGAATGAACAACGCAAGACCGCTGAGGACCAGAAGCTGCTTCTGCATACGCAGCATACCCGGCTGGCCGAGAAGCTGCTGGGGGCCGAGGTTCAGGCAGAGGAGCTAACCGGGCGAATCGAAGCCCAGATGAACAAGGAGTCGCAGCTCTGGTCACAGCTGGTAGTGCTGCTGGAGATGTACGAGGAGCATCAGCTGCTTGGCGCGACAGCTCTATTCGAAGCGAAGCCTCTAATCCAGGAGCGGTTCATCCGCAGGCTGGAGGATACCGAGCAGCAGACGAAGCGGCTGCGGCGGGATTATTATCAGCAGCTGCTGGATGTCGAGCTGCAACAGGAAGCCTACTGGCTGCCTAACCATGATATCGTAACGGTGAAGGACACGCTGGATGCCCTCAAAATTAGCTCCATGACCGGCACCATGTATCTGAACGATCAGCCTTATCTGGTCCGCGAGGAGGAGCTGGAACGCCATCCGCTGCTTCCTTACGGACTGATTGTCACGAAGCGTGAAGCGGCTAAGCTTCAGCCGGAGCTGCTTAAGGAGCTTCTGCTTAAGGCTCCGGTCCCGATCTTCGTGCGCGAGGAGATGGCGGAGGGTGGTACAGACGCCTTCCTGCTGCTCGCGCATCAAGGGCCGCAAATGGTCTTGCAGCCGGATCATTTCCAGGAGTGGAAGCGGGGGATGGCTTCCAGACTCCGTGAGCAGGAGGAGGAGCTTCAGGCGGAGGAAGCGTATCTTGCCAAGCTGAGGTCCGCCCGGCAAGAATATGAACGTCTGCATCTGAGCGAGCATACTGCAAGTCTGCGGATCAGACAGAAGAGTGCGGAGACTCTGCTGCAGGAGCTTCGCAGCCAGCTGAATGAAATGAACGCAGAACAGGCACGCTATGAGGAGGTTCTGGATGGAATTTCCAGAGACCTGTCAGCCTGCGAAGCGGATAAGTCCGAGCAGGAGACCCGGGCGGCGGCACTGCGGGAGTGGAGTGAGCGGAGCCGGAAGCACGAGCAGAACTATACAGACAAGCACAAGTCTGTGGAGCAGAAGAATAATCTCACCAAAGAGATTGCAGTTAAGGATCAGCAACTTAACCGGCTGAAGGCGGAGATGGACAGCCTCGCCTTGCAGCGCGAGAAATGGATCGGGGATGCCCGTTATTCCGTATTCCCGCGCCTGCAGAACTGGTTCCCTGACGTTGAGTTCCCCGGTGAATCTGCGGGTGCGAAAGTTCAGGGTTCAGTTGTTGAGGCGGATGCTAAGGCAGATGATGCTGCTGCCGATGAAGCACTGAATGAGACGGTACAGGACAAGCTGCTGCAGCTACTCAGTACAGTTGAGAGTCTTCAGCAGTCTTTAAGCCAGAATGAGCTGGAGATCCGCACAAGAACAGCCCAGATCAAGGCGGCCAGAGAACAGCTGGCTGAGCTGGAAGCTGCTGTGCAGCAGGTAGATGCCGGATGGCCGTCTGCCCCTGAGCCGCAGGAGGCACCGGATATGATTCAGTCCGCCAGAGTCCGCCAGAAGAGCGACACGATGATTCTGGACGAGGATTATCAGCAGCTCCGTGACTCCTTCATCCGCTGCCAGACCGAGCTTGACAGCCTGCGCAAAGAGCTGGGCAAGTCCGAGAAGGCGATTAAGGAGAAGCATGAGCGGACGGTAGAGCTATGGCATGAGCCGCTGGAACAGAAGGAGGAAGAGATCAGTCTGCGGGTCCGGGAGAATGAGCATCTGCTGAATACCTGTAAGCAGGCTCTGGCTTCCATGGATCAATGGCTGCTCATTCTCGGCAATCAGAGCCGGATCATGGATACCCATGTCGAGAACCGTGTGCCGCTCCGGGAGGTGCCGGAAGAATTGCAGCTGAGTGTGCGGGAGAGCTGCGAGACGCTGGTGGAGGATTGGCTGCAGCGCAGCAAGGAGAGCCGCAGCCAGCGGGCAGAGGTCTCCCGCAAGGTGAAGGAAGAGAAGACTGAGCTAAGCGGCAAGGTGGCCAAGTCCGGCTGGAATGCGGAGCTTGAGACCAAGATTCAGGAACGCCTGAACAACGTTCATTGGGATGATTTCGCTATCGCCTTGCAGGTGCTTGATTCCATGCTTCAGAGCTCTCGTGATCAGATGGAGAGCATCCGCAGCGATAAAGAGGATATGGAGCTGTCCCGCAAGCTGTGGGTAGGCCGGGCAGCCAAGCGTGTGGTGCAGATCGTTGATATTCTGAAGCGGATGGAACGCCGGATGATCATTCACAACGAGAACGGCCATGCCTTCCCGCTGGTTAAGCTGAATTACAAGAATATTAATGTTCCACGGACTACAGATGACATCGAACCGCTGGTCAGCGAATATTTCAACCGCTGCATCAGCAGCCTGCTGGAGCGGTTCCCGAAGATGGAGCAGGTTCCGGCTTCAGCCGTCAGAGAGCTGATTAACGACGGACGCATGGTGTACGCAGCGCTGCAGAACCGCTTCCCGGTGCTACAGGTGTATAAGCCGGTGACGGAGAATTACTTCCTGTATGCCGCTCCCGAGGACTATCATTATTCTGATTGGGAGGTTATCAACCGAGGCGCGCTGGATGAGGCGGTAGGCAGCGGCGGACAGCGCCAGTCTGTTCAGCTGCTGGTGGCGATGATGATCATGACGCACAAGCGCGTTAACCGGGAAAATAAAGGCTGGACGGTCTTCCTGTACGATAACCCGTTCGGAGAGATGGTCTCAAATAACGTGCTTGATCCGGTCTTCGAGATCTCGAAGGCGCTGAAGTTCCAGTGGCTGATCGTCACGCCGCCAGAGCTGGTCAAGAATGATGTCAGCATCCGCTTCGGCGTGTACTGGCAGCTGTATTTTGGCGGAGATAAAGGGGATGCTCTGGATTCGGTCCTGATCAAAGGCGGGCGCAAGCTGATCCCTGCTTCATTATTCTAATTTATCCAACAAATCCATTAGACAGGTGGTAGTGTAATTATGATGAACTTAAAATCGGCAACGAAATTAGCTAACGGTGTAGAAATGCCATGGTTCGGGCTGGGTGTCTTCAAGGTACAAGAGGGCCAGGAGGTTATTGATTCGGTCAAAGCAGCCATCAAGGCCGGTTACCGGAGTATTGATACCGCAGCTGTGTATGGAAACGAAGAAGGAGTCGGACAGGCTATCCGTGAATCGGGAGTTGCGCGTGAGGAGCTGTTCATCACCACCAAGGTATGGAATACAGAGCAGGGCTATGATTCTACGCTGGCCGCATTTGACGAGAGCTTAAACAAGCTGGGACTGGATTATGCCGATCTGTATCTGGTACACTGGCCGATCCGGGCCAAATACAAAGACACCTGGCGCGCTCTTGAGAAGCTGTATGCGGACGGCAAAGTCCGTGCCATCGGGGTATCCAACTTCCAGATCGATCATCTGGAGGATCTGCTGGCAGACGCCGCTGTGAAGCCGATGGTCAACCAGGTGGAGCTGCATCCGCTGCTTAACCAGCAAGAGCTTCGTGAGTATTGCAAGGCGCAGGGCATTCAGATTGAAGCCTGGGCCCCGCTGGCCCAAGGGCATCTGCTGGACAATGAGGTATTGGCCGATATTGCAGCGCATCATAACAAAACGCTGCCACAGGTCATCCTGCGCTGGGATCTGCAGAACGGAATCGTAACGATTCCGAAGTCGGTCAAGGAGGAGCGGATTATTGCGAATGCCGATATTTTTGACTTCGAGCTGTCTGAAGAGGAGATCAGCCGGATCAACGGCCTGAACCGCGATCAGCGCTTCGGCTCCCACCCGGACCGGTTCAATAACGAGTAAGCCCCGGCAGACTCTTTTGAATAATTACTAGATTCGGACATACACATAAGAGAGATGGAACTATAAGTCCATCCCGTGCGTAACCGATATAGTAATAGAAGAGATACGAGAAGCCGGAGGGGATTTAATGAAGCGTGCAAGAATACTGCAAACACTGCTGACCGGTATGCTGATCATGATGCTGCTGCCGTTCATTCCGGGGAAGGCAGAGGCGGCAGTGCCGGCTCATTCGGAAGCCTTTTATGTGAATGACTTTGCGAACGTGATTGATGAGAAGACCGAGAATTACATGGTCAACTATGGGGTGAAGCTCTATCAGGAGACCGGGGCGCAGGTTGTGCTGGTTACGGTGAATTCAACGAACGGCGTATCTATGGAGAAATATGCAACCTCGCTGTTCAATTCATGGGGAGTCGGCTCGGCGGACAAGAATAACGGACTTCTGCTGCTGCTCTCCATTAAGGATGATGATTACTGGGCCGTTCCCGGCAAAGGACTGGAGAATGAGCTGAACAGTGGTGTGATCTCGAAGATTCTCTCGGCATCGCTGGAGCCGGACTTCGCTGCCAAGAAGTATAGTGCCGGTGCTAATAAAACCTATGGCTCCTTCATTCAAAAGCTTGGCGGAAGCTACTCGGAAACACTTGGCACCCGCAGCTATGTCTCGGACAATGCCGGAATCCTCCCGCAAGCTACCAAGGATTATTTGAACCAGTCCAGCAACCGTTACGCGGCTACCACCGGGAGCGGAATCTATGTGGTAACTGTTAAGAATACCGGCGGCAAGAGTCTGCAGGATTACACCTATGCGAAGTTCGCCGGGGTTGCAGCCGGGCCCAGAGATGTGATGCTGGTGCTGGATATCGGCGGGGATAATTATCATGTGCTACAGGGCAAGTCAATCGATAGAGTGCTGACGAATGAGCGGGTCAGCGGGATTCTGAATACGGTGCTGGAGCCTAAATTTGCGGCAAAAGATTATGCAGGCGGTGCAACGGGGACGGCGAATGCCTTCTACAGCTTCTTCCTGACCCGGGCAGATGCTGCTTCGGGACAAGCCGCAGGCAGCGCCGCATCCGCAACAGCCTCCACTGTCAGCAAAGCACCTGTGACACCGAAAGAACCTGTGAAACTGGTGCCTGTCTCCAGATCCAAGGGGATGATGATTCTCGGGATTTTCCTGGTTCTTGTCGCGCTAATCAGTCTCGCAGCCAGCGCACGCAACCGTTATGTTGCCCGTTACGGGATACGGCTAAATCCGCATAACCCGCGCAATATCCGGCGCTACGGCGTCTGGACCGGCCAGGCTGGTTATGGCTACAGCCAGAGAAGAAGATACCGGCAGCCTCATCATCACAACCATTCGTCTGCGGGGAGCAGTTCCTCATCCAGCTCTAGCAGTTTCTGGGGCAGTAACTCCGGGGGAGGCGGTTCTTCGAGCGGAGGGGGAGCCGGGCGGTATTCCTCGCGTGGCGACGATGATGATGACAGAAATCAGGGTGGCGGCGGTTACACGGGCGGCGGCGGAGCCGGCCGGTATTCATCTCGCGATGATGACGATGATGGTGGGAGCTCCGGCGGAGGCGGCAGTGCAAGCAGCGGTGGCGGTGTGGGCAGACACGGGTGAGCCGTACTATAAGTAGGGGCAGGTTTTTGCGGAACTATGTAAAGTTTCTCTAAAATATTCTTTGCCTATCCCACATGAAATTATAATGATATCCTTTTCCTAACCCGTAAGCATCTCGACTTTACGAAAGACTCTTCACAGAACTGATCTAATGCTGCAGCTGAGGGTAGAAATAGCGGAGGATAGCAATGTAATCCCTCATCATGGGAGTCATATTAGTCTAGACTTAGTCCAAATGAAAAGGAATGAATGATCTTATGAGTCAATCTACACTTGTCCGCCGGATGAAGTCTGAGGACATTACATTGATACATGAGGGGCTGGCCCCACATGATGTCAGCAAACCTGTAGCGTATATTGAACAATGCTGGGAAGAGAACGAAAGGGAGAATCGGCTTACGCTCTTGGCCTTTCATGAGAATGAGTTCGCAGGCTGGGGACATATCGTCTATAACTCACACTATCCTTACTTTGCGGAGAACGACATTCCCGAGATTCAGAATCTTGATGTGATTCCCCCTTTACGCAAGTGTGGCATTGGCAGTGTGTTGATGGAAGCTCTCGAAACTGAAGTGTTCACTTCATTCGATACGATTGGCATTGGGTTTGGACTGTATGCCAGCTACGGTACTGCACAACGGCTGTACACCAAACGCGGCTACATTCCGGATGGCCGGGGACTCATGTATGACAATCTGCCCGCAGTTCCTGGAAGCCAGGTTCGGGTGGATGATGAGCTCACGCTATACTTGACAAAATCAAGATAGAGCACGAATTACCATTGCAACAGCGGCAGTCAAGGGTGTTAGCCCGGGCTACCGCTGTTTGGTTTCTTTAGCTTTCTGCATCATAACGTGTTAAAAACGCTGGAACCAATTCAGGATTTGTCATCAGTGCCACCGATTCATTCTCTAATTCCTCAGCCAGCTCATCGTCGGTCATGGATACAAAGAAGGTGATGTCCTCTTTAGTTTGATTATATTTAGTGAATAAATCGTCCTTGGTTTCATTGACAATCTTGGCAATGATTTTGACCATTTCATCTTTATATTGATATACATTATCCTCCGCATATAAAAAACGGCTGATATGATTGAAATGCGAATGCTCACCATATTGAAATTCGGAAATTCCCCATTTGTAATAAAGCTCTGTTTCAGCATCATCACATAACCCTTCACTAGTCATATCGGCAATATGTCTGGCAAGGGATTGCTCTGTATTGACAGCAAGGAACAGAGTGACAAAGTCGCTATCCGTCCCGACTGCGCAGGCATACACCTTCTCATGTGCTACTTCCGCTAAAATCGCTTCAATGTCAGCCACAAAACCCTCACGAATCCGTTGTTCAAATTCGGTTAGAAAAGCGTTCATGATAACACTCCTTAAATTATGTTTAGGTTGACTTCACTTATAGAATAGTAGCGTGGAGTATAGGAATGCAAGCAATCATCACTAACCGAGAGCGATATCCTCATAGGGCACATACCTATCGGGCTGAATTTCTGTATACACCCGCAGATGTGTTATTGTCCAAGTGGGAAATGGTGTTAATTCTGTTTGTGCAAGCGCTTGTATCTCTGTTAATTCAGCAGCGTTCAATCCCCACCAAGTCTGCCCCAAGGTTAGGTGAGGAAGGTAGCTGTCCAGCTCAAAATAACGGGCGATAAGCTCTGGTGACGGGGAAACGGCCCTTACAAGTCTAAAATGTAATTCTGATAAATACTGTGAATGAACACCTAAGCCTATAACAGAATCTCCTATACATATCGGAGCAGTCAGAGATAACTCAAACGGCCAATATGAGGAACAAACCCTTTTCACATGCTGCAACCCATCCAAGTCCGGATATAATCCGCCCTGAGCTTTTACAGTGATATGAGGCTCGACTACCTGTGGCAAGCGGTTATTGGACCAGCGGTTCTGAAACTGGATAATTCTTGCGGTATATTTCTGTGGCGGTACGATGCCTATGAAATACTGCATTCAAGCTCCTCTTTTCCTTTGTATTCTTATGTTTAGGATGTAACTAACGGTATAAAATCATGAAATCTGTAGAAGGGCAGCGGCCGGAAGTCCAAAACTTCTCTGGAGTCACGGCTAATCTAAAACATAAAAACATAGTTCAATATATAGTTTACAGTTTATGGACAGAGTTAAACAAACTGAAACTTTTAAATCCGGAATTTCGTCTATCATGGAAGTTGTGAGTTTGTAGACTTAACCATTATCAGTATGTTAGGGAGGATTCCAGGAGTGAGCTCTTTACCACAACGTTCTACTGTCCGCAAGAAGAAGAAGCCGGCGCCGAAGCGCAAGAAAAGAGGTTTCTTCCGTACACTCTTCAGGGTGTTCATGGTCTGTTTCATTCTGATTATAGCAGCCGGAGGCTGGCTCTATTTCGCACCGTCGGCCAAGAATACGCGCTTCCTGATCGCAGATACGCTGATTACGACGCAGCACCGGCACTGGGCCAAATATATTATCGGCGAAGAGGAACTAAAGCACCGCGTCAGCGATTATACCAAGCGCTTCGAGGAGATGGGCGACGAGGTAGATACCCATGAGATTAAGCCTGAGCCTGTAAAGGAAGCTGAGCATACACCACTGGTCCAGGTTGAAGAGGTTTCGGGCAGTGGCTATAGCGGCTATGTCATGATTGTGAACGACCCCAAGAAGGTGCGCCTGGGTGTGCCGAGCAAAATTGGCTCCGGGGAAAAGGTATCCAGCATGGTAGCACGGACGGGGGCTATCGCCGGGGTGAACGGCGGCGGCTTCGCCGATCCGAACTGGAAGGGCAATGGCTTCAAGCCGATCGGGCTGGTGATCTCGCAAGGGAAGCTGTTCTACAATGGACTGGGCGGCAAGAAATCCACACAGATTGTCGGCATCGATAAGGAAGGCAAGATGATTGCCGGGAATTATACCCTGGACCAGCTCAGCAAGATGGGCGTGCAGGAGGCAGTGACTTTTCAGCCGCGGATTATTGTGAACGGTAAAGGCCAGATTAAGAATGCCGCCGAAGGCTGGGGCATCGCGCCAAGAACAGCCATGGGCCAACGGGCAGACGGTGCGCTCATCTTCGTAGTCATTGACGGGCGGCAGCCGGGCTACAGTATCGGGGCGAACCTGTATGATGTGCAGCAGATTATGCTGAAGCATGGGGCGGTCATCGCGGCCAATCTGGATGGGGGATCTTCGACAGTGCTGGTGAAGGACAATGAGATTGTCAACAAGCCCTCTTCGCAGTATGGGGAGCGTTACTTGCCAACGGCATTCCTGGTATTCGATGACCCTGAGAACGCGAAGATCAAGAATATCTGGGAAGGGCTGGACCCGGCCAAAATCGACGCAGGCAAGAAGCGCACCCAGTAACATCCGCCAGGCCACCTGCTTCAATAATCTATAGTAGATCAGACGCGGCAGGTGTGCTAGGATAACAAGTAAATTCTTATTTTGATGAACCTGCCAGGTGAAGTCCTTGATCGGAGGGGGAAAAGGTTTGACTTTGCAGCAGCTCCGCTACGCGATTGAGATTGCGAACAGCGGCTCTATGAATGAAGCGGCCAAACGGCTATTTGTGTCGCAGCCCAGCCTCTCGAATGCTATCAAAGAGCTGGAGAACGAGCTTGGCATCACGATTTTTGAACGGAATAACCGGGGGATCAGTATCTCAGCCGAAGGCATGGAATTCCTGGGTTATGCCCGGCAGATTATTGAGCAGACCGAATTCATGGAGAACCGCTATACCGGCAAGAAGCGCAGCCCGATCTATTTCTCGGTATCTACACAGCATTATGCATTTGTTACGGATGCTTTTGTGAAGCTGATGAAGGAGAGCAAGGTGCAGGAGTACAATTTCAGCCTGAGAGAGACGCAGACCTATGAGATCATCGAGGATGTGCGTACCCTGCGCAGTGACATCGGGATTCTGTATATCAACGAGAGCAACTACAAGATCATGAACAAGCTGTTCAGTGACGGGAACCTGAAGTTCACTCCGCTGTTCAATACGAATCCGCATGTCTATGTGCGGGCAGGACATGTTTTGGCTGCAAAAGAGTGGATCACGGCGGAGGACATTCATCCGTATCCTTACATTACTTTTGAGCAGGGGGATAACAATTCGCTGCATTTCTCGGAGGAGATGCTTAGCTTCACACAGATTGAGAAGAATATTAAGGTGACCGACCGGGCCACGCTGACTCATTTGCTGCTCGGAAGCGATTCGTATACTGTGGGGACCGGGATTATGGCCTCTGAGCTGGATGATGCGGGGCTGATCACGATTCCTTTTGACAGCAAGGAAGTGTTCTCTGTCGGCTGGATCGCCCACAAGGACCGCAAACCGAGTGAGATTATGTCTACATATATTGATATTCTGAATGATTTGGTGTCGGGTAATGTGTTTAAGTTTGAATCTTTCTTACTATAAGAGCAGGAGGGACGTATGAGCAGTCCAGTGATCGGATCGACAAGAAACGCACCGCCCTTCCGTTACGACATTGTCGGGAGCTTCCTGCGTACAGAGGAGATCAAGAATGCGCGCAGCCTACATGCGGAAGGTGAACTAACTGCGGGACAACTGCAGGAAATTGAGACTGTGGAGATTCGGAAGCTGCTGGAGCAGGAGAAGGCGCTTGGGCTGCATGCGGTCACAGACGGAGAATTCCGCCGCTCCTGGTGGCATCTTGACTTCTTCCTGGGGATTGAGGGTACTGGAAGGATTACGCTTGGTGGTACCCCCGGGGCTACCAAAGAACAGTTGAACCGGGCCGAGAGCTTCAGAATTACCGGTAAAATCGCCTTCGGGGACCATCCTATGGTCGAGGAATTCCGCAGCTTGCAGCAGATGGCCGGAGAGACCATGGCCAAAATGACGATTCCTTCCCCCTCTTTGTTCCATTTCGTGCAGGAGTATAACGGAAACGAGATTTATTCTGATACCGAAACGTTGTACGGCGACATCATTCAGGTGTACCGGTCGGCGATTCAGGCCTTCTATGATGCCGGTTGCCGTTATCTGCAGCTGGATGATACCACCTGGGGGACGCTGTGCAGCGGCAGACATCGTGCTCATCTGCGCAGCAGGGGCGTTGACCCGGATCAGCTGGCCAAAGATTACGTCCGGCTGATCAACGAGAGCATTGCCGGCCGCCCGGCGGACATGACCATTGCCCTTCATGTATGCCGGGGCAATCTCCGCTCGACCTGGTTCGCCGCCGGAGGATACGGGCCGGTCGCCGAGGAGCTGTTCTCGAATACGAACGTGGACGCCTTCTTCCTCGAATATGACAATGAACGCTCCGGCGACTTCGAGCCGCTGCGCTTCATCAAGGATCAGTTCGTCGTACTGGGACTGGTGACCACCAAGCATGGCGGGCTGGAGAGCAAGGAGCAGCTCATTGCGCGTATCGAAGAAGCTTCACAGTACGTTGACATCAACAAGCTATGCCTAAGCACACAATGCGGCTTCGCCTCTTCGGAGGAAGGCAATATTTTGACGGAAGAAGAGCAGTGGGATAAGCTGCGGCTGGTGATTGAGACGGCGAATGAGGTTTGGGTGTAAGTTAGTGGGGAGGATTGCCGGGGGTGGCAATCCTCCTTTTCGTAGTTGTAGTCTTTTTCTTTAACCATTCTGTACCAGTCGTACGGATTCCCTCTACAGTATAATGTTGGGAGCGGATTCAATACTGAGTCTATATCTCTGGAGGGAATATGATGGTTATTGAACTACGACCTGTATCGGCCGAGAACTGGTATGATTGCACATTGCTGAAAGTGAAGCCAGAGCAACAAAGCGTTTTTCCTGCTCCGGTGGTTAATTGGATTGCTGAAGCAAAATTCGTGCAGGAATTTGAGCTGGGGGCCATTTATTCAGGAGATGTGGTGGTAGGATTTATTGTCTTTTGTACAACTCCCGATGAGGACGGTAACTGCTGGATACCTGCCCTTATGATTGATGAGCATCATCAAGGACAGGGTTATGCCAGACAAGCCATGGTGAAATTAATCGGGCATATGCGAAACGAAGGGTGTACCCGATTAATGATCGGCCATAGACCCGACAACCGGATAGCCGGATTGTTGTATGAGTCTTTAGGATTCCAAAAGGTCAGTGAAGAGTTATGTGATGGTGAGGTTGTACGTTGTCTGGATCTTAAGTTTCGTTGACAAAACCATCCACCCCAGCGTAAAATGGCTGATAACAACTTACAGCAACAAGCGATGAAGAGAAGAGTAAGCAGGCGGCAGCGTTCACAGAGAGCTCCAGAGTGGTGAAAGGGAGCAGCGAAGCGCCTGATCTGAAAAAAGTCTCCGAGCTGCATAGGGAATTGGGCACAGGGTGTCCAAGGATGGTATGCCGGGATCTCCCGTTACAGAGATAGGGTATAAGCGTTATGGCCGTACCCGAAGAGGCGGATAAGGCAACTTGTCCGTGAACAGAGGTGGTACCACGAAGCTGATTCAAGCTCTCGTCCTCAAGATATTAATCTTGAGGGCGGGAGCTTTTTTGCTTTTACCCAACTATATCAAACAGTAGAGGTGATTATCATGCATTGGGCAGAGAGAATGGCAAGCCGGTTAATCGCGGAGCATCCGCAGCGGCAGACGTATGTATGTGCATCCGGGATCAGCCCGTCCGGGTCCGTTCATATCGGGAATTTCCGCGAGGTGGTGACGACTGCATTTGTGGCGAAGGCGCTGCGGCGGGCGGGTAAGGAGGTGCGGTTTATTTTCTCGTGGGATGACTTCGACCGGTTCCGTAAAGTGCCGGCCCACGTAGACCCTGGCTTCTCTGATTATATTGGGCTTCCCTATTCGCAGGTGCCTTGTCCGTATGGCTGTCATGCTTCGTATGCGGCACATTTCGAGTCGGAATTCCAGCAGGCGCTTCAGGTATTTGAGATTGAGCCAGAGTTCATCTATCAGAGCCGGGAATACCAGTCAGGCCGTTATTCTCCGCAAATTCTGCACGCCCTGCGCCGCCGGGGAGAGATCTACGATATCCTGATGTCATTCAAAACAGGCGGGAGTTCGGCGGAGGAACGGGCTGCATTCTATCCCATCCATCTCTATTGCGGGCATTGCGGCAAAGACTCGACCACCATTCTGGATTACGACGACACAGCGGAGACTGTGGCTTACCGCTGCGGCTGTGGTCATTGCGATATCGTACATATTCCGCAGGCGGACAATATCAAGCTGCACTGGAAAATCGACTGGCCGATGCGCTGGCAGCAGGAACAGGTCGTATTCGAGCCGGGCGGCCGTGACCATTCGTCTGAGACAGGGAGCTATAATGTGGCTGCGGTCATCGCAGAGCAGATCTTCGGGTATTCACCACCTGTGTATGAGCCATATGAATTCATCAGCATCAAAGGCAGCTTCGCCAAAATGTCCAGCTCCTCCGGGCATAATTACACTCCAGATGATCTGCTAGAGGTCTATGACCCTGAGAATATCCTGTTCCTGTTCGCCAAATACCAGCCGAATGCCGCCTTCCATATCGGGCTGGATGAGGATGTGCTGCGCAATTATGCGGAGTTCGAGCGTTATGCTGCAGGAGCGCGGGCAGGCACGTTAACGGGCGATCTTGCGGGTGCGCTGGAGCTGTCTCTGCTAAGCGACTCTCCACTGAGTGCTGGAACCACCGTTAGCTTCGGTCAGGTAGCCAGTCTGCTTCCCTTAATTAACTTCGACAGGGGAAGGCTCCGGGAGATGTTCAACAGAAACGGGGAAGATGCAGATGAGCTGCGGCTGCAGAGGGTGGCGGACCGGGCGGAATACTGGATCAGGAACTGGATGCCGCACAAGCTGGTGACGATTCAAGACTCGCCCAATTATGCTTATTATCATTCTCTTACCGGAGTAGAGCTGAAATGGTTGCGGAACTTATGCAGTCTGCTACGGAGCAGGGAGCTGGACGAGACGCAGCGGATGACCGAAATCTACGCCATTTGTCAGCATCAAGACAAGAAGACGATGCGCAGCCAGCAAAAAAGACTGTTCACTATCATTTATCAGCTGGTGCTTGGTGCCGGGGAGGGTCCGCGTCTGCCCTGGCTGATTCAGGCGGCGGGCACAGAGCGGATGCTGAATTTGCTGGATTTGTGAAGGTGTGTGGACAGCCCTTTACGGGATTGATTGAAGAGAGGTATAATGTACAGGACTATTTAACATCAAATGTTGGAAAGCGAGCGGTAACGATATGGGTCGTAAATGGAATAATATTAAGGAAAAGAAAGCATCCAAGGATGCTAATACAAGTAAGGTCTACGCCAAGTTCGGGGTAGAAATCTATGTGGTTGCCAAGAAGGGTGAGCCTGATCCGGAATCCAACCGGGCGCTTAAGGTGGTTCTCGAGCGTGCCAAGACCTACAATGTGCCGAAAGCGATTATTGACCGTGCCCTGGAGAAAGCCAAAGGCAGCGGCGATGAGACCTATGTTGAGCTGCGCTATGAGGGCTTCGGTCCAAGCGGCTCGATGATTGTAGTCGATGCGCTGACTAACAACGTCAACCGTACGGCTCCGCTGGTTCGTTCTACCTTCAGCAAGAATGGCGGCAATATGGGCGTCAGCGGATCGGTTACGTATATGTTCGATCCAACGGCTGTCATCGGGGTGGTAGGTAAATCTGCGGATGAGGTGATGGAGCTTCTAATCGAAGCAGACCTGGATGTCCGCGATGTGCTGGAAGAGGATGAGTCGGTAATCGTATATGCCGAACCGGACCAGTTCCATGCAGTACAGGAAGCCTTCCGCAGCGCAGGGATTACCGAATTCACGGTAGCCGAGCTGACGCTGCTTCCACAGAATGATGTGGCAATTCCTGAAGATGCACAGGCCCAATTCGAGAAGCTGATCGACGCGCTCGAAGATCTGGACGATGTACAACAGGTTTATCACAACGTGGATTTGGGAGAATAGAATAGCGGTATTTTGAATAAGCGGGCATGCCGATTTCCAGGCTTGTCCGCTTATTCTTTCGTAAGTGAGAGTGGAGAGGAAAAACTGGAAATGGAAGTCTTTCGATTAGTCAGTGTGGTCCATGTATTTCTGATTAAGGACGGGCAAGTCCTGCTGCTCAGGCGCGCGAATACAGGACATCATGACGGGGAGTATGGACTGCCTGCCGGGAAGCTGGATGGCGGAGAGCCGCTTCATACTGCCGCCATCCGTGAGGTCCGCGAAGAATGTGGTGCTGTTATTGCTCCTGCCGAGCTTACCATGATCGGAACGATGCACCTGCGTACCTCCAGGGATGAGCGGATGGATTTCTTTTTCAAGGCGGAGCAGTGGACTGGAGAGATCCGCAACATGGAGCCGGACAAATGCGATGAGGTGTGCTGGTTCCCGCTGGATGCATTGCCGGAGAATATCATTCCGTTCGTACAGGAGGCCTGGAATACATTCAGGGACGGCGTCTGGTATGCCGCTCACGGATGGAATTAGATTAGAGTAACAGGGGGATGGCGCAGGAATGGAAGACTGGACGCTCAGTATGGTTCTTATATTGGTGGTCTGCGGATTTCTGGCCGGATTCATTGATTCTGTAGTGGGCGGCGGCGGACTGATCGCGATTCCGGCCTTGCTGTCTGTGGGCATTCCGCTTCACCTGCTGCTCGGCAGCAGCAAATTGGCAGGATCGATGTGTTCGCTGACCAGCACCGCCTCGTTTGTGCGTTCCGGCAAAATCAATTTCAAGCTGGTCCGCACCCTCATCCCGTTATCTGTCATGGGCGCGATGGCCGGAACGCTGACTGTCCGTCAGGTGCCTTCCGAGTTCCTGAAGCCGCTGGTGATCGTGATGCTGGTCATAATTACCCTCTATACCCTGTTCAAAAAATCCTGGGGAGATGTCTCCACCTTCCCGGCAAAAAGCGGCAGGCTGCGGCTGGCCGGAGGTATGGCAGCGCTGATTATCGGCTTTTATGACGGGTTCTTCGGCCCGGGAACGGGGTCGTTTTTGATTTTCGCTTTTCTGATGATGGGGTTTGAATTTGTAACCGCCGCAGGCAACGCCAAAATCCTGAACTTCGCCAGCAATATCACCAGCCTGCTTACGTTCATTGCCCTGGGCTCTGTCAGCTACACCCATGGCCTGATTCTGGGAATTCCGATGGTGATCGGAGCCGTTATCGGCTCCCGGATGGCTATCCGCAAAGGGGCGGCGTATATTAAGCCGTTATTCATTACAGTCACTGTGATATTGATCGGCAAGCAAATATGGGATACGATGCATTAAGCACAACTAATGGAGTGGATGAGATGGAGATCAAGCTTATACATAAGGAAGAAGTCTGGAAGCTTAGGCATGAAGTGATGTGGCCCGAGCGGGAGCCGGACTATATTAAGCTCGCAGATGACGATCAAGGCAAGCATTACGGGTTGTATGTGGGAGATCGTCTGGTTTCGGTGTTATCCCTGTTCGTCAACGGTACAGAAGGACAGTTCCGCAAGTTCGCCACCCTTGAGCTGGAGCAGGGGCAGGGCTACGGCAGCAAGCTGCTGAACACGGTTCTTGCGGAAGCGGAACAGGCGGGGGTGCGGCGGATATTCTGTAATGCCAGAACCTACAAGGCAGGCTTTTATAAGAAATTCGGCATGCAGAGAACGGATGAAGTGTTCAGCAAAGGCGGCAAGGATTATGTGGTCATGGAGAAGTTCTTCGGGCCTGCAACGGATACGAAAGGGGGAGCTTAAGGGATGACCAAGAAGCTATATTATGATTCGGCTTATATTCAAGAATGGAGTACCGTTATCACCTCTACGCTGGAGCGTGAAGACGGGATCTATGTGACGCTTGCGGAGACGGCCTTCTACCCGCACGGCGGCGGACAGCCCTGCGATACGGGAACCATCGGCGGGATTGCTGTGCTGGATGTGGTGCTGGAGGATCAGGAGGTGCTGCATAAGGTAGCGCAGCTTCCCGGGCAGACTGATGTGGATTGCGCCATCGACTGGACACGGAGATTCGACCATATGCAGCAGCACAGCGGCCAGCATCTGTTGTCGGCGGTATTCCGCGGGCTGTATCAGGCACTGACGCTGAGCTTCCACCTGGGCAGCGATTATGCCACGATTGATCTCGATCTGCAGGATCTGTCAGCGGCGCAGCTGGCGGAGGCAGAACAAGAGGTGAACCGTCAAATCTATCTGAACCGCGCAATTACCAGCTACTTCGTGACCGCAGAGGAAATGGCCAAGCTGCCGCTGGTGAAGCTCCCTAAGGTAACAGAGGATATCCGGATTGTCGAGATTGAAGGAGTCGAGCATAACGCCTGCGGCGGCACCCATGTCGCTTCGACCGGGGCGATTGGGATGATTAAGCTGCTGCGGTCCGAGAAGCAGAAGGGCAATCTAAGGATTACCTTCAAATGCGGAAGCCGGGCGCTTGCGGAATTCAACGACCATATGCAAATTATGAGTCAGCTGTCCGCCAGATTCAATACAGGCAAGGACGAAATTATGGACCGGCTCGGAAAGTGGGAGCAGGAGCAGAAGCTGCTGGCTGCGGAGCTTGCTGCCGTGAAGGAGCAGAATGACCGCTATCTGGCCCGGGATCTGTTAGCTTCTATGGAAGAGGGCAGCCGGGTGCTCACCCATATTTCGGACCATAGACCGCTTAAGGATCTGCAGAGTCTGGCTGCGAAGCTGACGGCGCTGACCGACCTTCCGGTGCTGCTGCTGAGTGCGGTGGAGAATAAGGCGGTGCTCGCGCATAGCGGATCTGCGGATTTCTCGTGCGGCGCCTTCTTTAAGGCTTATCTGGGCGGATACCAGGGCAAGGGCGGGGGCAGCGACAAGCTGGCTCAGGCCGGATTCCCGTCATGGGAAGACGCACTGGCATTTTACAGTTTTGCCACAGGGCAATTCTGAGGTAGGGCAATTAAGGAGCTATGGAGCGTTTATTCCGTAGCTCTTTTTTGCTGTTTCCATAGGGTGCACAAGGATTGGACCGACTTAAGGATTATTTAACAATTGCCGGCTTATAATCAGGACAGAGCTTGATGAAGGGAGAAAATTAACGTGTTCCTGACTATTCTAAAAAAGGATTTGCGGCGCAAAAAGGTGATGAATACCGTTCTGCTGATCCTCATCATCCTCGCCTCCACACTAGCCGCAAGCAGCTCCAGCCTGATGTATTCCACCTCCAGCGCCCTGGGCAGCTTCATTGAAGCCAGCAAGGTGGCGGATCTTAATATCACGCTGGCCAATGACCCCGTCCATAACTCGGCAGTAGAGGACTGGGTGAAGCAGGAGAAGAAGGTGGAGACAGCTTATACAGAACGGCAGCTCAATCTCTTCCTGAATCAGGTTACGATGCCTGAAGGCCGTAAGAGCTTCGCGGGAAATGTAAGCTTCGTGTTATCCGCCATTCCTGAACAGGTGAACCTGGTCTTCGGTGAGGACAATGAGCGATATTCGCTTCGCCCGGGGGAGATCGGTCTTCCGGCCAGCCTGATGCTGGGCAGCGGTATCTTGCCGGGAGAGCAGCTGAAGCTTAAGTTCGGTGAGATTACGAGAACGTTCACGGTGAACGGTTACTTCAAGGATGCGTTCATGGGGGCGGATCTGCTTGGACTGAAGCGCCTCATGCTGGCAGCAGAGGATTTCAAGGAAATAGAGAAGCTGGTGCCCGAAGATAAACGGATGAATCTATGGAGCTTCGTGGCGGCACCGGGTGTAGCATCTACGGAGATATCTTCTTCTTTTGCGAACAGTGATCTGCCCATCAGCTTCGAGGTGGATAAGGCGCTGGTTAAGATGACTTATATGACGGACCGGATCATCTCAGCCATGATGTTTGCGATTAGCGTGTTCCTGATCTTCATTGCCTTTCTGACCCTGCGCTTCACCATTGTCTCCACCCTTCAGGATGAATACAAGGAGATTGGCGTTATGAAGGCCATCGGGTTCAGGAACCGGGCGATCAAGCAGCTCTACCTGACAAAATATACAGGGCTGGCCTGTCTCGGCGGTGTCCTCGGACTCGGCATCAGTCTCCCCTTGACTGCGCTGATGTCCCGCAAAACCTCGCAGTATATGATTTTGCCCGGAGGCAGCATCAATATAATGATCTCGGCGCTTAGCACAGTAGTCATGATCGCATTCATTCTGCTGTTCTGCTTACTCTGCATGCGTAAGATTAACAAGGCATCGGCCATCGATGCCATCCGGCAAGGCCAGACCGGCGAACGCTTCAAGGCATCCCGCCGCATTCATTTACATACAAGCCGTTTCCTCCCGCCCCCGTTCTTCCTCGCGCTGAGCGATGTGCTGAACCGGCTCAAGAGCTATACGGCGCTCATCCTGACGCTAATCTTAAGCTCGGCGATCATCCTGATTCCGGTCAATCTGACCAATACCATTGTGACACCTAAGTTCCTGGAATATTTCGGGACGATCGGTGCGGATTTTTATAGCCCAACCGTTGTGGCAGAGAAATCCGTAGAGCAGATCCAGCAGGAGAAGGCGCTACTGTCCAAGCGGCTGAAGGATCAGGGCTTCGAGGCCGCGCTTACAGCGAATTACACGGTAAGTACCAAATATATCTCCGATAACGGACAGGCCAACCGGCGGATCAACGGCCAGAAGAATGATCAAAACGGGTCTGTTGAGATTCTGGAGGGGACGGCCCCGCTGCTGAAGAATGAAATTGCGATTACGACCATCATGTCCGGGAAATACGGGAAGCGGGTGGGCGACAATATTACTTTTGAAATCGGCGGGGTTAAGGGAACCTTCATGATCAGCGGACTGTTCCAAAGCATCTCCAATGAGGGGTATGCGGTCTGGATTGCCCGGGACTATGAGCTGAAGACGATATCCGCTTACCTGTTCTCCGGCGAACTCCATGCCCCAGAGCAAGCAAAGGCGGGGATGATGAAGGAAATTCAGGAGCAGTTCCCGGAACAAGGCATCAAAACCTCGCTCGAACTGCTGGGAGAGATCACCGGTGGCTTCATGGGCCAGCTTCACAGCATCAATAGACTGCTTACGGCTATCATCTGCATGATTACGTTCTTCATCACTAGCTTGTTCGTCAGACTGATGATTGCGAAAGAGGTCCATGGCATTGCTGTCATGAAAAGCATCGGCTTCACGAATGCCGCGATCCGGCGGTGGCAGGCACTGCGTATTCTGATCATTATGTCCGTCTCGCTGGTGCTGGGCGTAATCGCTGCGAATACCCTTGGCAGCCGCCTACTCGGTCTTATCTTCCGGATCTTCGGACTGACCAGCCTCCGGCTGAATATTATTCCGCTTCAGGTCTATCTGCTGTATCCGCTGCTGATCCTGGCCGTGGTTATGCTGGCAGTGTACACCAGCTGCGGCCAGATCAAGCGTGTGCAGATATGGAACATGAATAAAGAATAGGCTTATATTTTAAAAGAAAAAAAGGAGTGTCGAAATGGCAGCAGTACTTGAAGTAACTAACCTATGCAAGACTTATATCGTCAATAAAGGTCAGAATAATGTTCTGCGGAATATAAATTTCACGCTTCATGCAGGAGAGTTCGTGTCTGTCATGGGGCCGTCCGGTTCGGGCAAGTCTACGCTGCTCTATACCGTCAGCGGGATGGACCGGCTTACTGCGGGTGAGGTGGTTTTTGACGGAGAGAGTCTCTCGCGGCTCTCGGAGAAGGGCATGGCTGAACTGCGGCTGCACAAAATGGGCTTCATCTTCCAACAGATGCATATGCTGAGCAATCTCTCCGTTTATGATAATATTATTCTATCAGGCTATCAGTCGCTGAGCGGCAAGGGAAGCGGACAAGGACGCAGCCGCAGCGAGGTGAATCAATATGCCGATGAGCTGATGCGGAAGCTGAACATTATGGAGACGGCGGGCCATGACATTACAGAGGTGTCCGGCGGACAGCTGCAGCGGGCCTGCATCTGCCGGGCGCTCATCAACAAGCCGGCAATGCTGTTCGCCGATGAGCCGACAGGTGCGCTCAATTCCAAAGCTGCACAGGAAGTCATGTCCGAGCTCTGCCGGATCAACCGGGAAGGAACAACGCTGATGGTGGTTACACATGATGTGAAGGTAGCCGCGCAGAGTGATAAGGTGCTGTATATGGTGGATGGCAATATTCAGGGCGAGCATGTGCTGGGCAAATATATGCCGGAACAAGGCCCGAGGGAACGCGAACGCAGCCTGACCGGCTGGCTGATGGAGATGGGCTGGTAGGAAGCTGCAAGCAGCAGGAGGAGAGAGGCGTGGCGGACATTCTGATCATTGAGGATAATGCGGAGCTGGCAGAGGTGATGAAGGATTTTTTGCAGGTGGAAGGATATTCTGTATGCAGTATGGCCTCTGCGGAAGAGGGCTTGGCTTACTTGGAGACGAGTGCAGTCAAGCTGCTGCTGCTCGATATTATGCTGCCGGGGCTGGACGGCTTCGCCGTATGCAGAATCGCCAGGGAGAAGTACAATTTGCCGATTCTGATCATGAGCGCACGCCACGGGGATGAGAGCAAGATTATCGGACTTGAGCTGGGAGCAGACGACTACCTGGAGAAGCCCTTCTCGGCTCCGCTGCTGACGGCCAAGGTCAAGGCGCATCTGCGGCGGAGCTATGAGATGAACGAGAACAAGCTGCTGCTGACCGATGGCGAACTTACAGTGAACCAGACTGCAAGATCAGTGTATAGAAGCGGCCAGCCGCTCGGGATGACGGCCAAAGAGTACGAGCTTCTGGTGCTGCTTATGAGCAACAAAGGCAAGGCGCTGCGCAAAGAGTGGTTGTTCCAGCAGGTGTGGGGAGCAGACAGCTTCAGTGAGCCGTCCACACTGACCGTACATATGAACAAGCTGCGGGACAAAATCGAGCAGAACCCCAAAGAGCCCAGACGCATCGTCACCGTCTGGGGAGTGGGATATAAATATGAAGGCATTTAACAGGCTGATGCTCTGGACATTACTTCTCGGTCTGACGTTCATAGCGGCTCTGAATGGATATGTATCCTACAGGGAGACAGGGGCAGGGACACCCGGGAAGGCTTATAGGATAGAGATAGGCCGGATCTATGACCAGGTGCAGCGTGGTATTCCTATGGAGGAACTGCTGCCGGATGTGAACCGGTACACCTACGTGAACGGCTTAAGCTGGATCGGGAAGGAAGCGGGACCGGATGTGGTTCAGCGCTTTTTTGCCGGTATCGGGGTGGAGGACGCAAGTGAATTCATGGTCAAGCCCTTGTATGCGGACCAGCAAAGCACAGGATATTTAAGGTTCTCTTACCGGATGCCCGGGCCGGATGTACATACGCTTCTGGTGTTGAATCTGTTCCTGCTGGCGGCGCTTGGCGCGGTTATGGTGCTGCTGTTCTACATCCGCAAGCAGATTCTGCGGCCGTTCCATACGCTGCAGGAGCTTCCCTACGAGTTATCCCGGGGACAGCTTAACATAGGCATGAAGGAGCACCGGAGCCGGTTCTTCGGCCGGTTCGTCTGGGGGCTGGACCTGCTGCGGCAGACACTCGATGCCCAGAGAGAGACGAATCTCCGCCTGGAAAAAGACCGCCAGACGCTGGTCGCGTCCCTCTCGCATGAGCTCAAAACCCCAGTTGCCACGATCAGGCTTTACGCCAGCGCCCTTGCGGATAGCCTCTATGACAGTGAAGTCAAGCGGCAATCGGCCGCCCGGATGATTGGTCAGCAAGCAGAGCAAATGGAGCAGCTGATCGGCGGGATCATCACTGCTTCCGTCTCTTCTTTGCAGAATATAGAGGTGGTTCCGGGAGAGTTCTATCTGAGCGGGCTGGTCGGCAAGGTCATCCGTAACCATAAGGAGCGGCTGGAGCTGCTGAAGGTGGAGCTTGAAGTAGGTGCTTATCAGGACAAGCTGCTGCTTGGGGACGAAGAACGGCTGCATGAGGTGCTCAATAATCTCATAGAGAATGCCATTAAGTATGGAGACGGCAAGTCTATCTCTATTACCTTCCGTGAGGAGGATTACCGCCAGCTGATTGAGATCGGGAATTCCGGAGAGCCGCTGCTCCTGAGCGAGCTGCCCCACATCTTCACCAGCTTCTGGCGCGGGTCCAATACGGACGGCAAGCCGGGCAACGGCCTCGGACTCTTCATCTGCAAGCAGCTGCTGCAGAAGATGGGCGGCGATATTTACGCGGAGCCGATGGAGCGGGGAATGCGGTTTGTGCTGGTGCTGCGGTATTGAGTTGAGATACATACATGGAGGGAAGCGTAATGAATGAGCTGAATAAGCTTTTGGAGCTGCAACCTGAGAATTTTGCTGCAGTTCATGATTTATATGCCGGTAAAAAGCATCACCTTCCTGCCTTATCCGTCCTGCTGGAGAATTATCCCGGGCGGGTATTTGCTGATCATACGGAAGCGCCGGCCCTGGCTGTGGTATGGGCTACTGGGAGATGGATGTATGCTGCCGGAGATATCAGTAGTGAGAATAACCGCCTGAAGCTAATGACCTTTTTGCAGACGGTAGTCGTACCTGATTGCCAGCAGAGGCAAGAGAACGGGTTCGAGATCTATACGGAAGATAGTGATTCATGGACGGAACTACTTACGCTTGAGATTGCCGGGCTGAGCGTAGACAGACATATGGAGTCGGTCTATGAATTCAATAGCGAACGATTTATTCAGCTGAGAAACAGGCGTGCTGCTATCCCCTTGGAGGGAGATCTATCTGTCACCTATGAGGAATTTCCTGTTCTCGCCTTACCGGAGCATTATAGGTCTGCAAGAGAGGACAGATTCGTTGGGCTGACAGCCTCTGGTGCTGTAGTGAAGGTTAGGGATAAGGTAGTCTCCATCTGCAAAAATAACGGCTTCGGCGTGAATAACAGGTACTTCATTGATGTAGATACTTATGCAGAATCCGAGCGCGGGAAGGGCTATGCTACGCTCGCCGCTGCATCGTTAATTAGTTACTATCTCGATCAGGGAATGCTGCCCTTATGGGAAACAACGCATGAGAATACGGCTTCCCATAAGCTCGCGCTTAGGCTCGGCTTCGAGCCGGTGGAGAGTTATCCGGTGTTTGCTTTTGTCATATAAGGCTAGTACCTTTTATCGTAGAGGAGTGGTATTAATGAAGAGGTTAGCAATCCTTACAGTCGGTAAAACGCATAGCGGGAAGACCACCTTTGCCAGAGAATTAGAGCAGTGCTTGCCTGAGTCGGTTATTATTGACCGGGATGACCTTGCGGAATTCATCAATACTCATTACGAAAGTCTCCTGCCCAAGCAGGGGGCGAATACGCTTAAGGACGCTCTTACCCGAACGTTAGTGGATTATGCCGTTCATGAGTCGGAGCAGCACATCATCATGTGTAACAATAACTCCAATAGGGAAGGCCGGCTGCGAATGCTGGATTGGTTTCACCAGAAGGGATTGGTTACAGTGCTGGTACATTTCAATCTGCCCGATGAGCTGCTGTATTCGCGTATAGCGAGTAGTGAACGAAGTACTGCTATCCTTAGAAAATCAAAAAGCTTCGATGTAGTGCTGACCCGGCAAATCGCGGATTCACAAAAGGGGCTGGCGCAGCAGCCAACAGAGAGTGAGTCGGAGCATCTGTTTGTAATCAACGACAGCGATGAAGTACCCGGTACGATTCAGAAGATCGTCCAGATCGCAGGCGGGAAGTGAAGTCCTCCCTACCAACTGGACCTGACCGCCCAAACCCTTCATAATAAGAAGAGTTGTGAACGGTTCCATACAAACTCATAAACGGAGGTTCATAGGATGAAATACCGCGAGCTGGGAAATACAGGTCTGTCTGTCAGTGAGGTCAGCTTTGGCACTTGGGCAATTGGCGGGGATTGGGGCAGCAGTAAGGATGAGGACGGGCTGAGAGGCTTGCAGGCGGCGATGGAGCAGGGCGTGAATTTCTTCGATACTGCAGATGTCTATGGCGGCGGCCATGCGGAGGAGCTGCTCGCCAAGGCGACCCGGGGGAAGCAGGATGAGATACATATCGCCACGAAGTTCTGCCGCGCCGGTGATATACATGACCCGGAGAATTACTCCGCGCGCCGGATCAGTGAATACTGTGAGCAGAGCCTGCGCCGTCTGGAGCGGGAAGCGATTGATCTGTATCAGATTCACTGTCCGCCGATGGAGATTCTGCGTGATGGGAGTGTATTCGCGGCGCTGGAACAATTGAAGGCCGAGGGTAAAATCCGTCACTACGGCGTCAGCGTTGAGACTATCGAGGAGGGCTTGCTCTGTTTGGAGTATCCTGGCGTTGCAGCGCTTCAGGTGATCTTCAATCTGTTCCGGCAGCAGCCGGCACAGGAGTTATTGCCGCAGGCTGCGTCCAAGGGTGCAGGAATTCTGGTGCGTCTGCCGCTGGCCAGCGGTCTGTTGACCGGCAAATTCACGACGTCCAGTACCTTCCAGGAGAATGATCACCGGAAATTCAATGCGAACGGGGAGCGGTTCAATGTGGGCGAGACCTTTGCCGGACTGCCTTTTGGTAAGGGTGTAGAGCTGGCGCAGAAGCTGGATTGGATAGCTGAAAGACGCGGCAATATGGCACGGGCCTCTATGCGTTGGATTCTAGACCATCCGGCAGTCAGCTGTGTGATTCCGGGCTTCAAGAATGAGGCTCAGGTGAATGATAATCTGGCCACACTGGATGTACCCTCCTTCAGCCCAGGGGATAAGGAGCGCCTGGCTGCCTTTTACCAGTCAGAGGTGGTTCCGCATATCCGTGGAGAGGTGTAGCGATACTCTATGAATATAACTGTCGGACTGCTCGCCCATGTAGATGCCGGGAAGACAACCTTCGCCGAGCAGCTGCTCTACCATACAGAAGCCATCCGCAGCAGGGGGCGTGTGGACCATCAGGATACGTTCCTGGACACCCATGAGATTGAAAAAGCACGCGGGATCACCGTCTTCGCCGATCAGGCGGAGTTCACCTATAAAGATGCCCGCTATTTCCTGCTGGATACGCCGGGCCATGTCGATTTCTCCCCGGAGATGGAGCGCTGTCTGCAAGTGCTGGACTATGCAGTGGTGATTCTCAGCGCGGTGGAGGGTGTAGAGAGCCATACCGAAACGCTCTGGCAGCTGCTGCGCCAGCACCGGATTCCGACCCTGTTCTTCATTAACAAAACCGACCGTGCAGGCAGCGACCCTGAGCGCGTCCTGGAAGAGATCCGGCAGCTGCTTAGCGGCGATGCCTTGCTGTTGACGGAGCAGCCGGAAGCTGCGTGGACCGAGGAGATGAAATCGTTCCTTGCCGAACGAGAAGAGACGCTGCTGGAACCCTATCTTGAAGGCACGCTTACGGACGGCGATTACCGCAGTGCGCTGAAGACTATGGTGAAGCGCGGAGAGATTTTTCCGTGTATGCACGGCTCTGCACTGCTGGACCAGGGTGTGGGTGAATTTCTGGAGGTTCTGGATGCGCTCACGTTCACGGAGTACGATCATACGCTGCCTTTTGCCGGGAGGGTCTACAAGATCCGCCACGATGCCAGAGGTACCCGCATTACCTACATCAAAGCGCTGCAGGGCGTTCTGAAGAACCGCGAGAGCTTGGCTTATGGCCCTGAAGCGGAACAAACTTCCGAACGGATTACCGGAATCCGCAAGTATAACGGTACTGCTTATAGCGCTTCTGACTGGGCTGCCGCCGGGGAGCTGTTCGCCGTTGTCGGCCTAAGCTCCGTGCTACCCGGTGCGGGAGTGGGCGCACTTCAGGACGCGCAGGGCAGCGGACTTATACCCACCTTGAAATCCAAGGTGCTCTTCAAGCCGCCCGTGCACCTGAAGGAGCTGATGCATGCTTTCGGACAGCTCGGCGTGGAAGATCCGTCACTGAATGTAAGCTGGGATGAAGATCTCCAGGAGCTGCATATCCATGTGATGGGCGGGATACAGCTTGAGATTCTGGAGCAGATCGTGGCGGAGCGGTTCCGGCTTAAGATCTCGTTCGGCCCGCCGGAGATTCTCTACAAGGAGACCATTGCCGGTAGGGTCTATGGCTGCGGGCATTTCGAGCCGCTGGGCCACTACGCCGAGGTTCATCTGATGCTTGAGGGAGGGGAACGCGGGAGCGGGATCACGTTCATGAACCGCTGCCACCCGGATGATCTCGCGGCAGGCTATCAGCATCAGATTGAGCAGCATCTGCTGGAGAGCGGCCATCACGGCCTGCTGACCGGTTCCCCGCTGACAGATCTGAAGATCACCTTGCTGACGGGAAAGGCGCATAATAAGCACACGAGCGGCGGTGATTTCCGGGAAGCGGCTTACCGCGCCTTACGCCAGGGGCTGGAGCAGGCAGAGAATCTGCTGCTGGAGCCGGTCTACGATCTGAAGATTAGGATAGATCCGGACGATGTGGGAAAGGTTATGAGTGATATTCAGCAAGCCGGCGGCCGCTTCAATCCCCCGGATATTTCACCGTCCAAGGCGGTAATTACGGGCACAGTTCCGGCGGCAAGCTTCATGAATTACGGGGTGAGACTGGCGTCGATGACGCAAGGCAAAGGAGCGATGTCGCTCAGAGTAGCCGGATATGAGCCCTGCCACCAGACCGGGGCGGTGGTGGAGCAGCGGAATTATAATAAAAATGCAGACCCGGCCTACTCCTCGGCGTCTATTTTTTGCGCCAAGGGTGAGGGATATGCTGTGCCCTGGGAAGAGGCCGGACAGCATATGCATATTCAAGCAGCAAGCAGGAACGGGTACACTGTTCTTAAACGGGCAGCTCCGTTTCAGCGTGACGTAGAAGGAAAGGTGCAGACTAACAATGAGTAATGTAATAGATAAGGTAGCTTGGATCTATGTTGTGGACGGCAAGGTGCTGGGCGCGCGTTCCACAGGCAAGGACACCTATTATTTCCCCGGCGGTAAGCGGGAGACCGGTGAGAGTGATGCCGAGACTCTGATCCGCGAGATTGAGGAGGAGCTGTCGGTTCAGATCCTGCCGGAGACGATTGCAGCGTTCGGAAGCTTCGAGGCTCCGGCCCATGGCAAAGCGGAAGGCGTACTCGTGCGGATGACCTGCCTGACCGCAGATTTCACAGGCGAGCTTGCCCCGGCTTCGGAGATTGAGGAGCTGGCCTGGTTAACCTATAAGGACATAGACCGGGTATCGGCGGTCAGTGTCATCATCATGGACAAGCTGCGGGAGATGAATCTTATCTCCTAAGAGTCCGGTGTGCAATCATCTTGTGCCGAAAAGTCTATGCAAGCCCGTTTTGAGCCGGAATCCGGCCTGAAACGGGCTTGTTGTCTCTTTAGCAGGGCGATGCATGCGGCGCGGCTAGCAGACTTTTACCGAATAGGACATATGTCCTTTTCCAATCCGGCGAACTGGCTTTTAATAAGTACAGAGAAGCAAAAAGAGGAGAGAGACAGATGAGAGGGATCATATTCGCATTTTTGGCCGGGGCCTGCATTACGCTTCAGGGGGTAGCCAATGCCAGAATCAGTCAGGATATCGGCACGTGGCAGGCGGCAACCATTACCCAGCTTACCGGATTCATTATGGCGTTAGCGATAGCGCTGGTGGTACGGGACGGCAAAAAGCACGGCTTCCGCAAGGTACATCCGCTATACATCAGCGGCGGCGGTCTGGCCGCCTTCGTGATTTTCAGTGAGGTAACGGCGATTCAGAACATCGGGGTTACGCTTACGATCTCGGCGCTGCTGATTGCCCAGCTCTGCCTGACGTTTATCATTGATATCAGGGGCTGGTTCGGAGTCGTCCGGCAGAAGATGAAGCTGCCGCAGTTTATCGGCATCGGGATGATGATTCTCGGAGTAGTTGTACTGAAGTTCTAAACGAAGGGAGCAAGAGATATGTTAGCAGGATTAGTACTTGCACTGATCGCGGGCGCGCTGGTCAGTTTACAGAATATTTTCAACGCCAAGGTTAATGAGCACACGGGCTCCTGGTCAACTACTACACTGGTGCTGGGCATGGGCTTCGCCGCCTCCCTCGTCATGGGGCTGATTATGGAAGGAAAAAATATGTTCACGCTCCAGCACATGCAGCCCTGGTACTGGTTAAGCGGGATGATCGGCGTGGGGGTCGTAATCTGCCTGGTTCAGGCCACTAGAATCCTTGGCGCTACCTATGCCATCTCGATTGTACTTACTGCCCAGCTCGGCTTCGCCTTGCTCTGGGATTCACTGGGCTGGCTGGGCCTGGCAAAGGTTCCGTTCTCGTTCAACCAGCTAATCGGCGTGCTGATCATTGTTGGCGGCATCCTGGTCTTCAAGCTGGGCGGCACAAGTAATGCCAAAGAGCCCGCCGGTACCCCAGGTTCCGGCAAGCCGCAGGGGGCACTGCATACGGATTAACGGAAGCATTTGCATTAACGGACAAGAGCGTGCACCGCAGGAATGCGGATGGCACGCTTTTTTATGTGTGTGGAAAACCGAATACAATGGTGGGTGCTGGGGTGCGTGGGCCGAATGTATGCGGAAAACCGAATTCATTGGTGGCTGTGAGGGCGCATGGGCCGAATGTATGCGGAAAACCGAATACATCGGTGGTTGCGAGGGCGCGTGGGCCGAATGTATGCGGAAAACCGAATACATTCGAAAGCTACTACTGCTGCGCGGGCATAAACTAGCCAAAAGTAGTGAATCAGGTGCAGAAGTGCACCTGAATTCGCCAGACAAACCCAAAAGCGGCAAATGAGGTGCAGAAGTGCACCTGAATTCGCCAGACACACCCAAAAGCGGCAAATGAGGTGCAGAAGTGCACCTGAATTCGCCAGACAAACCCAAAAACGGCAAATGAGGTGCAGAAGTGCGCCTGAATTCGCCAGACAAAACCAAAAGCGGCAAATGAGGTGCAGAAGTGCACCTGAATTCGCCAGACGCACCCAAAAGTGGCAAATGAGGTGCAGAAGTGCGCCTGAATTCGCCAGACACATCTAAAAGTGGCAAATGAGGTGCAGAAGTGCGCCTGAATTCGCCAGACACATCTAAAAGTGGAAAATGAGGTGCAGAAGTGCACCCGAATTCCTAGGAGGCAGCCATACAAGTTTGTGTACACCTCAAATAACTGGCGAACGGAGAAGCCAGGCTCTGCCGGCCACTCTCAACCCTGTCCGAGTGAAGCGACCCTTCTGCCTGCCAGTGCGTGCTGCCAGCGCTGGTAAGTCTCCCAGGCCTGGCCGTTGTCCAGCAGAGGCTTGCAGGTATAGACGCCTTCCTCGATAGAATTCACACGCCCGGCGGCATGCAGTCTGGCAGCGGCGTTAAGCAGCGTCTGGTTATAGTAGGCCATATGTCCGCCGCCTTGCAGGACCTCCTCTGCCGTACGCAGTTGCCGGAGAGCCGTCCATTCCTGCTCCACAGGTACGGGAACCTCCAGGCCAAGCGACTCGGGGTCTATGATATCCAGCTCCGCCGCACCATCCTGAATCCGGTATACGCGGTTCGGCCGGTCAATGTACAGATCCTCCGAGCCTTCCACACCCTGCACCACCAGCCCCCGCTGATAGCCGAGCTTCACAATGAGCCGGGAGATCCGGTCGAATACCGTATTATGGAATATCCCGAATACAATAAACGGCGAACAGGAATAGTCGATCAGCTTCTCAGCCGTATTGAAAATCGTCCGCATCCCAATGTCCTCCCGGAGTCTGCGAAGCTCCCCCAGCGGCGGGCACCACTGCTCCGACTTCACGAACAGAACCCCGCCGGCTTCAGCGGCATGAACCGCGTCGCTGCGGCTCAGTCCAGCTACATCCACTCCGCTGGCCTGGATAATATCCTGAAGCGTAATGCCCCATTTAGGCGGCAATCCCGCTGAACCATGCAGGGTAACCGGCAGACCTGCGGCCGATAGCAGAAAGGCCGTGGGGAAGGTGGCGATGAAGGAATGTACCCTGCCGTCATACGGACCGGCGCAGTCGATTCCCTGATGAACAGGCTCACGGAAGGCGTATTTACGGCAGACTGCCACAAAAGCCTCCAGCTCCTCCAGGCTCTCCAGCTTCATGCGTTCTGCGATCAGGAACGCGCCGATCTGCACCGGCGAAGCGGCCCGGGTGAGTATGGCTTCCGCTGCATATTCGGCTTCCCCGTAGCTTAAATCCTTCGCACCGCGTTTGCCGCGGGCAACTTCCTTGAGAATATTAATCATATGGTGTTCTCCTTAAGTTTGATCCTGCAGCATCTGGTAGACCTTGACGATGGAGGTTGCTACATCCACGATCCGTTTACGTTCATTCATCGCCTGCTTGCGCAGCAGGTCATAGGCTTCGGATTCGCTGATATTCTTGGCCTTGGACAGAATGCCCTTGGCCATATCGATCCATTTACGTTCTTCAATCCGGGAGAGCAGCTGCTCCCGTTCCTTCAGCCATTGCTTGCGCTCGAAGCATTGCCTGGCACTGAAATGCAGCGTCCAGTGAATCTCCGGCGGCTTCATAGCAGGGGATAGAATGCCGTCCACCATAATATCGTCGCCGCAGGCAGAGACGGAGAGGTTAGCGGTATGCGGGGTACACCACCAGATTACTGGCGCAAGCTTATGCTGCACCAGCAGGGTTCTCCAAGGGCTGATATCCGTCACCGGAAGATTGAGGATGAAGGCATCGGCGTCACCGATGAACGGAGCCGCTTGCTCCGGTGACGCTGCAGTTCCTACTACATAGCCGCAAGAGCTTAAGATGTGATCAGGCCCTTCAGAGGAGCGCGCTTCTGCGGGATTCTCTGTTCCAGCAGGTTCTATTACGAGCAGGGAATGCATGGGGGACGACGCTCCTTTTACAGTAAGAATAGAGACATCATGAATAGTTGCTGACAATCCAATTACAGGAATGATTATGTTATATTATATAACACGAATTCAGCATTCTTGTCGATGAATTAAATTAATTAAATTTTATATGTCATAATTATTGACGTATCACAGACGGCTGTAGTATAGTCGTTTTAACAAATTCAACAATTCACGAATACAACGATGTATTCGGCTGAAGCGGCAATGGCGCCTGCTCTCACTTATATCGCTTACGGGAAATGTATCTTTTCCGGGCGGAGTGAAGCGGGCTATTTCTGTTGTGCACCTGGAGAGGAGAGAGATACAGATGACAGTGAAGCGTAAAAAACTGATAGTAGTCGGCAATGGGATGGCGGGGGTCAGAGCCATAGAGCATCTGCTCAAATTGGCGCCGGAGGCTTATGAGATTACGATCTTTGGCACCGAACCTTATCCCAACTATAACCGGATCATGCTGTCTTCCGTGCTGGCAGGCGGAGCAAGCCTGGACGAAATCGTAATTAATGATCTCGAATGGTACCGCAGCTTCAATATTACCTTATACACAGGACACACAGTGACTTCTATTAATACTACTGCACGTACAGTCTATACGGATAAAGGAGTTACCGCCGCTTATGACGAGCTGATTCTGGCGACCGGCTCCAATCCCTTCATGCTGCCGATCCCCGGAACGGAGAAGGAGGGCGTCATTGCCTTCCGTGACATCAAGGACACACAAATTATGCAGGACGTCTCGCAAAAATACGGCAAAGCCCTTGTCATCGGCGGCGGCTTGCTCGGACTTGAGGCGGCCAGAGGGCTGCTGCATCTGGGGATGGACGTCTCGGTGGTTCACATCCACGAGTATATTATGGAGCGTCAGTTAGACGAAGCCGCTTCCCGGATGCTGCGGGGAGAGCTGGAAGCTCAGGGCATGAAGTTCCTGCTGAAGAAGCAGTCAGAAGCCATTCTCGGCAAAAAAAGAGTCAAAGGCCTGCTGTTCGCAGACGGAGAGATGGCGGAGGCCGATCTGATCGTGATGGCGGTCGGGATCAAGCCGAATGTTATGCTTGCCCGCAGCAGCGGGATTGAGGTGAACCGGGGCATCGTGGTGAACGATTATATGGAGACCAGCCTGCCCGGCATTTATGCCGTCGGGGAATGTGCAGAGCATCGCGGCATTGCCTACGGTCTGGTAGCACCGCTCTATGAGCAAGGCGCTGTGCTGGCCAAAAGACTGGCAGGCGCTCCCACAGAGGGCTACGCCGGTTCGGTGACCTCAACCAAGCTGAAGGTATCCGGCGTCGATGTTTTCTCGGCGGGACAGTATATTGAACAGCCCGGTACGAAGGCGCTACGCTTCCAGGATGAGACGGAGGGAATCTACAAGAAGCTGGTCATCCAGGATGATAAGCTGATTGGTGCCGTGCTGTTCGGCGATACCAATGACGGTGCGCAGCTCTTCTCGATGATTAAGAAGGGCGAGAATATCAAGGGGCGAGAGAAGGAGTTGCTGCTTGGCATTCCAGCCGATGCGCTAGCTTCGCCCAAGGGCAACCGGCTGGAAGGGATGCCGGATGATGAGATCATCTGCGGCTGCAACGGAGTAACGAAGGGAACCATTGCCGAAGCGATAACCGCCGGAGGCTGCACCAGTGTCGGCCAGATCAAAGCCTGCACCAAAGCATCTGCCTCCTGCGGGGGCTGCAAGCCATTGGTAGAGGGACTGCTCCAGCTCTATGCCGGAGAGGCGGCCGTTACGGTCAAGGAGGGAATCTGCGGCTGCACGACGCTCGGACGGGATGAGATTGTCGCTGAGATCAAGCGGATGAAGCTGACCAGGGTGAAGGAAGTCATGCATGTATTGTCCTGGAACAACGAGGAAGGCTGCCCGAAATGCCGCCCGTCACTGAACTATTACCTGGGTATGCTCTGGCCGGAGGAATATGTGGACGAGAATGAATCCAGATATACGAATGAGCGCTACCATGCCAATATCCAGAAGGATGGAACTTATTCAGTGGTACCGAGAATCTACGGCGGGGTCACTTCTCCGGCGGAGCTGATCAAGATAGCGGAGGTCGCGGTGAAATACGATGTGCCCCTGGTCAAGTTCACCGGCGGGCAACGCCTGGATCTGCTGGGCGTGAAGAAGGAGGATCTGCCGAAGATGTGGGAGGAGCTGGATATGCCTTCCGGCCATGCCTACGGCAAGACGCTGCGCACCGTGAAGACCTGCGTAGGCTCCACCTTCTGCCGGTTCGGGACCCAGGATGCGCTGGGGATGGGGATTCGGCTGGAGAAGGCTTTTGAACGGCTGAATGCTCCGGGGAAGGTGAAGCTGGCTGTATCCGGGTGTCCGCGCAACTGTGCGGAAGCGACAATTAAGGACTTCGGGGTGGTGGCGATAGACGGCGGCTGGGAGCTGCATGTCGGCGGCAACGGCGGCGTACATGTCCGGGCGACCGATCTGCTCTGCGTGGTGAAGACCGATGATGAGGTCCTGGAATGGGCAAGTGCGTTCCTGCAGTATTACCGCGAGCAAGCCGGATGGAATGAACGGACTGCACAGTGGATCGAGCGCGTGGGTCTGGACAGCATCAAGCAGGCGCTGGAATCCCCGGAGGAACGGGCGTCGCTGGTGGAGAGAATTCAGAAGACGCTCAGCCTGACTACCGATCCATGGAAGCAGATTGTAAATACGCCGGAGCTGCGAAAGAATTTCGAAGCGATCTCGTTACCCGAGACGGTCTAAGGAGGAACCGAAATGACAATGACCAAACTGCTAATCGGCAATCTGAATGAAGTAGATATCAAAGGATCACGTAAATTGCGGGTAGGCGATACCGAGATTGCCTTGTTCCGGCTAAGCAGCGGAGAGGTGCTGGCGGTGGAGAACCGTTGTCCGCACAAGGGCGGGCAGCTCTCGGAGGGCATGGTCTGCGGTTCCAAGGTGCACTGCCCGCTCCATGACTGGCGGATCGAGCTGCATACGGGTGAGGTGCAGGCCCCCGATACGGGACATGTGACCACCTACGAGGTGGAAGTCGATCACGCCACAGGCAGCTTGTACTTAACGATCTGATTCATTCACACAGGTACACGTATAAAGGGGGATTCATAATGGACTATGTCAAACCAGGCGAAGTGCTAGGCTCCATGATTGAAGCGGGAAAAACCAAAGCAGAACTGGGCATCATGCAGCTCATTGTCCGCGGCGGTCTCGGCGGTGCCATTCTGGCCTGTGCAACTACACTGGCCTTCACCGCAGCGGCACAGACCAAGATCCCTATGGTGGGCGCGATTCTTTTTCCGGTAGGCTTCGTGATGATTATTCTCCTCGGGCTGGAGCTTGTCACCGGCAGCTTCGCCTTGATTCCGCTGGCCGTGCTGGAGAAGCAGACCACCGTCAGGCGCATGCTGGGGAACTATTTCTGGGTCATTCTCGGGCATTTGATCGGGTGTGCCATCTATGCCGCCTTATATGGGCTGACGATCACGAAGATGGGCACTGATCTGTCGAACCCCATGGTACAGACGCTGATTACGGCAAGTGAAGGGAAGACGACGGCTTATCAGAGCCTGGGGGCAGAGGGACTGGGGTTGGCCTTTATCAAGGCGATGCTCTGTAACTGGATGGTTACGCTGGGCGCGGTGATGGCGATGACGTCGAAATCCACTTCCGGCAAAATCCTCGCCATGTGGCTCCCCATCCTGACCTTCTTCGGCCAGGGCTTCGAGCACACGGTTGTCAATTTCTTCGTCATTCCGGCGGGGATGATGCTTGGAGCGAATGTGACTATGGCGGACTGGTGGATCTGGAACGGCATTCCGGTGCTGCTGGGCAACTTCGCCGGAGGACTGTTGTTCACGGGCCTGTTATTCTACTTGTCGCAAAAAAGCAGCAAACCCGGCGCAACTACGGCAGCAGAGCTTCTGGGACGCGGAGAAACGGGGCTCCCGGGCACACCTGTCCTGGAGAAAAGCCTATGAAGCAGGGCAGCATATCCATTGTAGGTGCAGGTCCGGGTGATCCCGAGCTGATTACATTGAAGGCGCTGCGGCGCATTCAATGTGCCGATGTGATTCTGTACGACCGGCTGGTGAATGAGGACCTGTTGGACTATGCCAGGGGTGATGCCGTACGCATCTACTGCGGCAAAGCGCCGGGCCTGCATTCGATGCCGCAAGAGGCGACAGAGCGGCTGATGATCCGCCATGCCGCAGCCGGAAGCCATGTAGTCCGGCTAAAGGGCGGCGACCCGTTCGTGTTCGGCAGGGGCGGGGAAGAAGCGTTGTCCGCAGCCGCAGCCGGTATTCCCTATGAGGTGATTCCGGGAATCACCTCGGCGGTGGGTGCAGCCGCTTCTGCGGGCATTCCGCTGACCCATCGCGGTGTGGCGGCTTCCTTCGCCATCGTGACCGGCAGCCGCTGCCAGACCCAGGATTCGCCGCTGCGCTGGGATGCGCTGGCTCATGGTGTAGATACACTTGTGATTTATATGGGCGTAAGCAAGCTAGGGGAGATCTGCAAGGAACTGCTGGTACACGGCAAAGATTCACAGACCCCGGTTGCATTAATAGAGAACGGAACAACGGTGCGCGAACGGATCGTGACCGGCACGCTTGGCAATATAGACAAGGTCGCCGCCGCGATGAAGATCAGCAATCCGGCCATGATCATTATCGGCGAGGTAGTCCAGGTCAGAGCGGAGCTGCTGAATCTGGAGGAAGTCGTACGTTCGCAGATTGGGTGAAGCAGCATAGGCAGGTGTTGACATCTCCGGGCCGTGGGCCGGGTTATGGCAGCGCCTGTTTCTGTGTTATATTCAGGGAGGCGAATTTATCGATGATGTGGCATGCTGCACTGAAAGTCATATTTTCACATTCACAGTGACTGCTGTCACACGGGTCTGCGCAGATTAGGGACTATACTTGTCGCCTACAGATACAGCATAACGGACAGGTTGTCCTGAGAGGAGTAATTACAGATGCAGATTGAGCTTAATGCAATGACCCGCGAACGCCTGGAGCAGAGTCTGGACGGGAAGCCCGGGCAATTCAAAATGTTCTATGATACGGAGGACTGCGGCTGTAACGGCATGCTGGTCATCCGGGTAGTCAGCGAGCCTTCGCCGACAGATATTGTGTTTCAGACCGAGCCGTTCACCTTCCTGTGTGACCGCCAGCAGGAATTGCTGTTCGATGACGTTATGCGCCTCGAAGCAGAGGCCGGGTATCCTGCCTACAAGCTGACAAGTGATTCCACCTTGTTCGGGAGCAATATCAGGGTGCAGGATGCGCGGGGTTGAAGGAGATTTATAAAAAGGCCATCTACCCGCAGAGGGGAGATGGTCTTTATTAAAGGGAAAACCGAACATATAGGGCATGGCTAAGACTCGTGAGCTGATTGTAATCGAAAAACCGATTACAATTGGACTGGGCACGCCGCGTAGGCCGAATGTAATCGAAAAACCGATTACAATTGGACTGGGAACACCGTGTAGGCCGAATGTAATCGAAAAACCGATTACAATTGGAATGGGCACGCCGCAGCATCTGGCCCTGATGCGGCCCAAAGGTTGCTAATGAGGGTGCTATTTCGCAATAGTGCCCCTCATTTCGCTTGAGGCCCTCAGCTTAATAAGCAGTCCATCCGCCGTCTGCGGTAATGACTGCTCCATTCACAAAGCCTGCTTCCTCTGAAGCCAGGAATAAGGCGAGCTGTGCAATTTCGGCGGGCTGGCCCATCCGTGGATTAAGCGCCATGCCCGGCTGTGTGCGTTCCATGCCAAATGGATTGATATGGGTCATGGTTGAACCAATATTGGTCTCCACACCGCCCGGCGCAATTGCATTGCAGCGGATTCCCTTGGCAGCATACATGAATCCGGTATTCTTGGTAAAGCCGATAACCGCATGCTTCGAAGCTGTATAAGCCGCACCTGCCCGGGCACCGAACAGACCGCCTACCGAGGCAACGTTAATAATTACACCCTGTTGTTTTTCCAGAAAAATAGGCAGTACCTTGCGCGTAGCACGCATCACCGAAGTTGTATTAACGGCGAGCACCCGCTCCCAGCTCTCATCCTCAATATCACCCGCCGGTTCAAAGTTATCCATGATCCCTGCATTATTCACCAGAATATCTACAGTGCCGTAGGTGTTGACTGTACTGTCGATCAGATTCTGGATGTCAGACTCGTCTGCAACATTTGCTTGTACCGCTAGGGCTTCCCCGCCGCCAGCTTTAATGTCACCGGCCACTGTCTCCGCAGCTTCCAAATGAATATCCGCGACTACCACCTTGGCCCCTTCCTTCGCATACAGGACGGCAATCGCCTTTCCCATCCCGGACGCCGCCCCGGTAACTACTGCCACTTTGTTGTGTAGTCTCATATACATGCCTCCGTTTATAGTGATATTTCCTCTGTTCTAAATTGATTGAACTTGAAAATGTACTGTAAGGGAAACGTGACGGAGGAGAATTTTGGAACTGTAGGAGCGATAGCGTCCGCCTTTGTCACCGGATTTCAACCGCTAGGCACGGTTAAATTTAGAAATCTGGGGACAACAGCGGCCAGAGGGCCAAACATTCTCTGAAGTCACGGCAATCCCATAACAGGAAAAAACAAGTGAACCTATTTAGTATCTTTTGCTTCATAGTGTTTTATGCGCCGGGTTGACGCTGTCCTTCGCGAAGGCTTAACATATGGGCTATACAAGAGGGAAGAGGATGGAGCCTATGATTACGGCCGGACTAGATATCGGAACCACTTCCATCTCCGGGCTGCTATACGATCTGGAGAAGCGTACGATTCTGCATAGCCTTACGGAAGCGCAAGCGAGCCGGCCTTTCAGCCTGAATCAGAAATGGGAGCGGCTGCAGGACCCGGAATTGATTATGAAGCAGGTGGAACGTATAGTTGAACGTCTGCTGGCGCACCAGCCGGAAGTAACGGGAATTGGCTTAACCGGGCAGATGCATGGGATTGTCTATTTGGATAAAAGCGGGAGGGCAATAGGTCCGCTGTATACCTGGCAGGACGGACGGGCCGGACAGCTCACCGGAGGGGCGGGCAGTCCTACCTATGCGCAGCAGTTCAGTGACCTTACCGGTTACACTGTAGCTCCCGGCTTTGGACTCGCCACCCATTACTATAATGTGTGCCGACAGCTTGTCCCTGAGCGCGCAGTCGGCTTCTGCACGATTGCGGACTATATCGCGATGAGGCTGGCGAACGGTGATATTCCCCTGATCGATGCAACGCAGGCAGCGGGGATTGGAGGCTTCAGTCTGCGGACAGGAGATTTCGATAGAACCGCGATTCATTTAGCCGGGATCGAGCCTGCGTTTTTGCCGCAGGTCGTATCCTCCGGGACGGCGATCGGTAGCACATCACAAGGCATTCCCGTGTATACCTCGCTCGGGGATAATCAGGCCAGCTTCCTGGGCAGTGTGCCCCAGCTAGGAGATTCTCTGCTGCTGAACATCGGCACAGGGAGCCAGCTTTCGGCCTGGGTACCTGACTGTGATAACGCTCCTTCCGCGATGGAAGTACGCCCGTTCCCTGGCGGCGGGGTGCTGATGGTTGGCGCAGCCTTGAGCGGCGGCAAATCGTATGCCTTGCTGGAGGGATTCTTCCGGCAGGTGATCACCGCATACACCGGAGAAGCGCCGGCGGATGTCTATTCCGTGATGTCCAGGCTGCTCAGTGAACAGGTTCCGGGCAGCGGCAGCACAGCGCTTACGGTGAATACACAGTTCCTGGGGACAAGGACAGCCCCGGAGAAGCGCGGCAGTGTAGAAGGAATCACGCTGGAGAATTTTACTCCCGGCGGGCTGGCCCATGCTTTTCTACAAGGAATGGTAGATGAACTGCACGGCTTCCTGACAGAAATGGAACCGCAGGGTGCGAACACATTCACCCGTCTTATAGGCTCAGGCAATGCGCTGCGGACGAATCCGGTGCTGTGCGCCAAGGCCGAAGCAGCCTTCGGGCTATCGCTTGAGCTTGGTGAACATGCTGAAGAAGCGGCGGTAGGAGCGGCGCTCTGTGCCGCTGTGGGCAGCGGGGAGATCACCAGCTTCAGTGAAGCTGGTGCTTACCTTAGAGCAGAGCCCAGCTGAGTTAACAGGAAGGGGGCGGACCCGAAAGTGATTTACTATGAGCGGCGATAGCCCCTTGCAGAAATCGCCGGAAGCCCTGCTTGTTCTCCAGTTGTCGCAAGTTTTGGTTTGCTTTTAGAGGATGGAAGAGCCAACTCTCGGTTAAACAGTGGAGCGGGCAGAACGATCCGCGGACAAGCAAAGCGTTCGCCTTTGTGTCCGGATTTTCACCGCTAAGGGGGATGAAAAAAATCTGGATACAACAGCGATGGGAACAACGTTCTGTTTGCGGAGCGTCCACCCAAGTGCTCACATAGATTCTACCCATCTTCCCTGACACCGTCTGTCAGGGGAGTTTTACTATAATAGGCTATATCAAATAGTGATGGGAGAGTTGCAATATGCAAAACAGAAAAGCTTACCTATATGTATTCAATACGATGTCAGACTGGGAATACGGGTATTTGACCGCTGAACTGAATACAGGAAGATACTTCAAAAAGGGGACAGCATCATTAAGAGTCATCACAGTATCCGCAACCAAAGAATCGGTTACAACTATGGGCGGACTCACAGTACAGCCGGATTTAACCCTGGATGAGTGTAGATTGGCCAGCGGCGATCTTTTGATTTTACCTGGAGGGAATACGTGGGGAGAGGCGGAGAATCAGCCGGTCTTGGATAGGGCTCACGAAGCGCTCAAGCTCGGAGTGGCCGTTGCTGCTATTTGCGGGGCGACCACGGCGCTGGCGGATAAGGGGTATCTGGATGGTGTGCCGCATACAAGCAACAACCTGGATTACCTGAAAATGGTCAGCCCCGGCTATAAAGGGGAAGCTTATCATGAAGATGGGCCTGTAGCTGTCAGCGGGAAGCTGGTCACGGCATCAGGCATCGCTCCGCTGGAGTTCGCGAGGGAAGTGCTAAGGGTCTTAGAGGTATTTGCTCCAGCAACCTTGGACGCATGGTACAATCTTAACAAGACACAGGAGACCGAATACTTTTTCCAGCTCATGGGCTCGTTAGATCAGGGATAAACAGGAAATATTGTAACATCTATCATTGACAAAAAATATTATATATGCTATAATTTACATATTAATATTTTGTGTATATAATAAGGTTCTCCCGGCCGGGGGAATCTTATTTTTTATGGAGGAACCACCAATGAAGCAGAACGAGTCCAGCATGACTGCCTTAGTGGCCGCTTTTGGCCGAGCTTATCACAGTCAGTATGACAGTCCCAAGATTTTCAATGATGATGTGGTGCAAAAGCTGATATCACCGCAAGAGTTCGCGGATATCCGCGGGCATATGGTGCAGGGAATTGCGTTCTTCAGTCCCGAGATATCGGAGAGGTACCCGGATGATCCTGAAGCCATCTTGCGATGGATTGTCCAGGTTCAGTTATCCCCCATGCCGTTGGCACGTGCTGCCTACTGTGAGGCTATTGTGCTGCATGAACTGAGTCTCGGGCTGAAGCAGTATGTAATTCTTGGTGCGGGGCTGGACAGCTTTGCCTATCGTTATCCTGAACTAGGGGAGCAGCTGGAAATCTTTGAAGTGGACGCTCCTGCTACCCAGGCATCCAAACAGCTGAGGCTTAAGGAAGCACAGCTTGCGGTTCCCGGCAATCTTCATCTTGTTCCCATGGACTTCACGGGCGAATTCTCGTATTCCGGCCTTTATGAGCAGGGGTTCGATCCTGAGGTGAAGACGTTATTTAGTCTGCTGGGGGTATCCTACTACCTCACCAAGGAGGAGAATGCCCGCCTGATTACGGAGCTGCTCGCAAGGGTTCCCTCAGGAAGCTCTATCGTTCTGGATTATGCAGATGAGTATCTCATGGAAGAGCAGGGCGTGTCCGGCCGGGTGGCCAAAATGGTGCAAATGGCTGCTGCCAGCGGCGAGCCCATGCAGTCCTGGTTCAGTTATCCGGAGATGGAGGAGCTGCTGGCCGGGGCCGGTCTGCTGGTTTATGAGCACTTGTCACCGGCAGAGATCAACGAGAGGTTTTTCAGCGGCCGGAGTGATGCGCTATGCGCTTTTGAGACGATTCATTATATTCATGCGGTTAAGCGGTAGCATCCAGATGTCATAATCCTGTATTAAGTCGTCTCTTCATATATAAAAGCTTCCACCGCCGCTACCGCGACATTCCGGTCAGGATGGGAATTGTCGATCTGCGCCACCTGTGCAGGCGGAAGCGGCCAGGCTACGGTGCGGGGGCCTAGCGAAGCGCTGAAGTTCTCCCAATGAGCGAACTTCCAGGCGTCGAGTGCGGAATGTCTGCCTTCAAGCCGTTCACGGAATATGGCCGCATCCGCAAGTCCTACCATGACTACCTTGACCTCAACTTCCTCTAAAGTGCGCCCTACGCGCGCCAGTTCGCGGCCGATCCACTCCGGATCGGCCGCTTCTTTGGTGAAGGGACCCACCACATAGATATCGCTGGACAGGCCGATATTATCGAGCGCGGCATCCATAGTGATGCGGTAGCCAAGATCACGACATAGTCTTTTATACTCATCGGAATCTCTATCGTCAGGATCAAGCCCATACATAGTCATGATCGCGGTTGCTGCCGGACGCAGCAGAATATCCATATCGAACACCGCCGCCGGACGCCTGGCTGCAACAGCCTTGGCTAATGTGGTTTTGCCCGCGCCTCCGGGCCCGAGGAAAAAAACCAGCTTGTTCATCTGTCTCACTCCTTAAATTCCCTATAGTTACGCTGTATACGAATTTTAGTATAGCAGGAAGGGTAGCTTGCAACATTTTAATAATCAGTTTCAAATATTTTTTTGTTTTCAATACTTAAGAAAGTGATTTTTAGCTGAGCAGTAGGGTTCCATATTCTATTATCCTTGATGATTAGATATTTCTCTCCTCCGTATTGATACTCTCTAGTTTTTCCATCTATGAGTACTACATAGGTCTTAGCATCCCTCAAGACTTGTAAATTATTTATAATCAGTCCTATTGAGCCCTTCTCTAGCCCCCCGATGACAATCCCTTCTTTAATTAATCCCGTTGATTTAACATAATCAGAGGAACTTCGAAAAATATAAACATACGGTGAGCTAAAAATATAATACTCGTTGTTATCTAATTTCTGTATCGACACATGATCGAGGTTCTTGCTGTTAATAAATTGATCAATTTCTTTTTGGGTGATATCTTCTCTAACGCTACATCCAACTAACAGTAATAATAAACAAAAAAAGATTAGGTTTCTCCATTTAAAATTCATGTATCCTCCAACTATTTTATTGAATAAATTGTAATTTATTCACCCTTAAAGTATAGACACACAAAGTTGCATTTTACAAGGTTGCCCACTATCACTACTCTCAGCAAGTACTTATCATTGTGACAGCGATACGAAGGAAATGATATGATAGATTAACTATACATTGAAGCAGGAAACGAAGCAGATAGAGGGTAAAAGGAGGACAACTATATGATTACCATCCGTCCCATTGAGCGCAAGGATAATGCGGCCATTGAGGGGATTATCCGGGAGTGCCTGATTGAATTCGGCGGCAACCGCGAAGGGTTGGCCTGGGCAGATGACAGCCTGCATGACTTATATACCTATTATAATAGCGCGGCGAACCGTGCTTATTGGATTATAGAAGTGGACGGACAGGTGCTTGGCGGTTGCGGGATTGCGGCTTTTGATGAAACGCAGCAGATCTGTGAATTGCAGAAAATGTACCTGTCCGCAGCCATCCGCGGCCAAGGCGTTGCAGCAGAGCTGCTGGATACGGCGCTTGCCTTCGCTAAGCAGCATTACCGCAAGTGTTACCTGGAGACGCTGCTGACGATGCAGGCCGCTGGACGCTTCTATGTCAAGCACGGGTTCAGCACGCTCGATGGCCCGCTTGCCGGTTCCGAGCACTATGCCTGCGATGCATGGTATATCCGGGACTTACATGAACTTAATATTCTATGAACACATTTACATTCTATTGAAAAGGTCAATTATGGTGGTCAGATTCTGCCATAGTTGATCTTTTTTTATTCTTGGCTGCTCTCAATGATCACTTTCATTGAATTACCTATCTTTTCCGTAGAAATAGCTATTAAAGAGTGCTCTGCATTAAACCTATAATGAGTGTGTATTGCAGAGAGGGGAGGGTGGAGGCTGAGATATTCTTCGATTTTGTAATAGTTGTAATCGCTATCATTAGAGGGCTGTGAATATCACTGTGTGTCGTTCCACATCAGATTAAGGAGGAATAGAATGCGCAACAAGTATGTTACATGGTCGCTTGTAGTTACACTGCTCATCTCAACACTCTTCATGGCGGCCGGTCCGCTGACCCGTTCGTCGGCTGCTGGCGGAACGAATCTGGTACTCAACAAAACCATTACCGCCAGCGGGCAATCCCAGAATTATACGCCGGATAACATTAAGGACAGCAATCAGGGTACGTATTGGGAGAGTACAAATAATGCTTTTCCCCAGTGGATTCAGGTGGATCTGGGGACGCTCACCAGTATAGACCAGCTTGTATTGAAGTTACCGGTCAGCTGGGAGACGCGGACGCAGACACTGGCGGTACAGGGTGGTACGAATGGCACTAGCTTTACAGATATTGCTGGTGCGTCTGCGTACGAATTCAATCCTTCGGTGGCAGGCAATACGGTCACAATTAACTTCACCGCTGTCAGCACGCGTTATGTCCGTCTGCTGTTCAGTGCGAATACTACATGGCCTGCGGGCCAATTGTCCGAGCTTGAAATCTACGGTGCCAGCAGCCCAACTCCTGCGCCTACAGCCGGGCCTACTGCATCACCGGTTCCAGCGGGCACCTATGAAGCAGAGGCTGCTGCCTTATCCGGCGGAGCGCAAGTGAACACGGACCATGCCGGATACTCCGGCGCAGGCTTTGTTGACAACTATTTGGCTCCAGGTCCGGCTACCACCTTCACGGTCAATGTGCCTGCGGCGGGTACACGGAACGTTACACTGAAGTATGCTAATGCAAGCGGTAGTGACAAGACGATCAGTATCTACGTGAACGGAGTTAAGCAGCGCCAGACCACCTTGCCGAACCTGGCGAACTGGGATACCTGGAGCACGAAGATTGAAGCCCTCCCGCTGAATGCTGGCAGTAATAGTATTGCTTACAAATACGATGCGGGGGATACGGGCAATGTCAATTTGGATCTAATTACGGTAGCGTCTGCAATCATCGCCACGCCCGCACCTTCACCTACAACAACTCCAACACCTGTACCTACAGCGACCCCGGTATCTACTCCGGTCCCTACAGCTACAGTAGCACCTACTCCAACACCAACTCCTACCCCGGTGCCAACAGTAGCTCCAACACCAACTCCAACAGCGACGGCTTCCCCTGGTGGTAATATTGCGCTTGGTAAAATGATCAATGCCTCCTCCAGCACACAGAATTTCGTTGCTGCCAATGCGAACGATACCAACACGGCTACTTATTGGGAAGGCAGCGGGAATCCCAGCGCTCTTACGCTCGACCTTGGAGCCAACTATACAATCTCATCGATTGTGCTGAAGCTGAATCCGGCGGCCGAATGGGCGACCCGGACCCAGAACATTCAAGTACTCGGACACAATCAGTCAACGACGACCTTCAGTAGCCTCGTTTCAGCTCAAAGCTACAACTTCAATCCGGCTTCGGGCAACACGGTGACCATTCCCGTGACGGCAACCGTTAAGCGGCTGCAGCTGTCCATTACTGCCAACTCCGGTGCGCCAGCTGGACAGATCGCTGAATTCCAGGTATACGGCACACCGGCAGCGAACCCGGATCTGACGATTACAGGCATGAGCTGGACTCCTGCTTCTCCGGTAGAGACAGGCAGTGTAACTCTGAATGCAACGGTAAAAAACATTGGCAATGCCGCAGCAGCAGCCACCACTGTCAATTTCTATCTGAACAACGAGCTGGCGGGTTCGGCACCGGTAACGGCTTTGGCAGCAGGAGCTTCGGCATCCGTCTCCTACAATGCAGGGACGCTAACAGCCGGAACTTATCCGCTGAGTGCCAAGGTCGATGAAGCGAGCCAGATTATGGAGCAGAATGAAAGCAATAATAGCTATACTAATCCTGCTTCCTTAGTCATTGCTCCTGTGTCCAGCTCCGACTTGACCGCAGCGACCTCCTGGTCACCGGGAACACCGGCTGCGGGGAGTAACGTGGCCTTCAATGTCAGTCTCAAAAATCAGGGCAACCTTGCTTCCGCAGGCAGTGCCCATGGAATAACTGTAGCCCTGAAGAATGCCGCAGGCTCTACCTTGCAGACCTTCACAGGCTCCTACACCGGCGTAATTGCAGCCGGAGCTTTGGTAGAGGTGTCTTTCCCGGGCACCTGGAATGCAGTGAACGGCAATTACACGGTCACTACAACGATTGCCGCAGATGCGAATGAGGTAACAACCAAGCAGGCCAACAACGTGAACAATGCTAACCTGGTCGTATATGCTTTACGCGGCGCAAGTGTTCCGTACAGCCGGTATGATACGGAGGATGCAACCCGCGGCGGCTCGGCGGCGCTCAGATCTGCACCGAATTTCGATCAGACGCTGACTGCCTCCGAGGCTTCGGGACAGAGTTATGTGGCCTTGCCTTCTAACGGAGCGTATGCCCAGTGGACAGTGAAGGCGGGGCAAGGCGGGGCGGGAGTCACCATGAGATTCACGATGCCGGATTCGGCAGACGGAATGGGTCTTACCGGTGCGCTTGACGTATATGTGAATGGAACCAAGGCCAAGACTATCCCGCTTACCTCTTATTATGGTTGGCAATACTTTTCTGGAGATCAGCCGGGGGATGCGCCGGGTGCCGGACGTCCGCTGTTCCGGTTCGATGAAGTCCACTGGAAGCTGGACACACCGCTTCAGCCCGGGGATGTAATCCGCATTCAGAAGAATAACGGAGACAGTCTGGAGTATGGTGTGGACTTCCTGGAGATTGAACCTGTACCGGCAGCCATCGCCCGTCCGGCCAACTCGGTGTCGGTCACCGATTACGGCGCAGTGGCAGGAGACGGACAGGACGACCTGGCCGCCTTCAACAGTGCGGTTACAGACGCCGTCGCCAGCGGGAAATCTCTCTATATTCCGGCGGGAACTTTTAATCTGAGCAGCATGTGGGTCATTGGCTCGGTCAGCAATATGATTAACAACTTCACGGTCACCGGTGCAGGCTATTGGCACACCAATCTGCAATTTACGAATCCCAATGCAGCTGGCGGGGGCATCTCCTTCCGTGTTCAAGGCAAGCTGGATTTCAGCAATGTCTATATGAACTCGAATCTGAGATCACGGTACAACCAGAATGCCATCTATAAAGGCCTGATGGATAACTTCGGCAACCATTCGGTCATCCATGACGTTTGGATTGAACATTTTGAGTGCGGCATGTGGGTGGGGGATTATGCGCGGACGCCGGCGATCTATGCGAACAATCTGCTTGTAGAGAACAGCCGCATCCGTAACAATCTGGCTGACGGTATCAACTTCTCCCAGGGGACCAGCAACTCTACCGTCCGTAATACCAATGTGCGCAATAACGGGGACGACGGACTGGCCGTCTGGCCGAGCAATACGTTCGGGGCGCCAGATGGGGTGAATAATACTTTTTCGTACAATACGATTGAGAATAACTGGCGTGCTGGCGCTATCGGCATCTTCGGGGGCAGCGGTCACAAGGCGGATCACAACTACATTATCGACACGGTGGGCGGCTCCGGTATTCGGCTAAATACAACCTTCCCGGGGGCGCATTTCAACAGCAATACGGGGATGGTTTTCTCGGATACGACGATTATGAACAGCGGCACCAGCCGTGACTTGTATGACGGAGAACGCGGGGCAATTGACCTTGAAGCTTCCTCTGACCCGATCAAGAATGTAACCTTCACGAACATCGACATCATCAACACCCAGCGCGATGCGATCCAGTTCGGATATGGCGGCGGCTTCTCAGGTATCGTATTTAACAACATTAACATTAACGGCACCGGCCTCGATGGAGTAACCACTTCACGGTTCTCCGGCGCTCATAAGGGAACGGCCATCTACACGTATACCGGCAACGGCTCGGCGACCTTCAACAACCTGACGACCAGCAATATTGCGTATCCAAGCTTGTATTATATTCAGAGCGGGTTTGGACTGGTGATTCAGTAGGCAGGGTGAAGAGTGTAGAGGTGAAGGAGGGGCCCAAACGGGCTCCTCTTTTGGCTTTTGATGAATTGTGACAAAAATACAACAGTACTTCCTTGCTATGGAACGCACTCTAAGATTGTTGTACCTAATACAGACATTAGCGCATATCTATGTTAATATACTGTATGAATGAATATAATATTATTCATTCATAATCAGCGAAGAGAGGAATTGGAGTCACTATTATATATTCTAATCTGGAGGGACAATCATGAAGAAGGTTATCGCAATCATCGGCAATCAGCAAAAGAACAATACGTACAGAGCGGTCTGCGAATTTGAGGCTCAGCTCAGAAACTTTGGGGAGGTAGAGGTTGAGTATATTTTTCTGAAGGATTACAGGCTTGAGTTCTGCCGGGGGTGCAAGGTGTGCTTCAATAAAGGCGAAGAATATTGCCCGCTGAGGGACGACCGGGATGTACTGGTGGAGAAAATGGAGAGCGCGGATGGTGTGATTATGGCGGCTCCCAATTACGCGTTCCATGTTCCGGCAGCGATGAAGAATCTGCTCGACCGGCTGGCGTATGTGTTCCATCGGCCTCAGTTCTTCGGTAAGACCTATACGTCGATCGTCAATCAGGGGATTCACGGCGGGAATGCGATCCGCAAATATCTAAGCAGTATGGGCGAGAACTTCGGGTTCCAGGTGACCCGGGGCTGTGGGCTTAGTACGATGGAGCCAGTTAGCGCGGCAGCCGCGCAGAAGAATGCTGTGAGAATCCGCAAGGCTGCGGCCCGCTTCTACAAAGGCCTGATGCGTCCGGCACCGCCGACTCCGACATTGTTCCGCTTGCTGATGTTCCGGCTATCCCGGACCAGTATTCAGCATATGCTGGATGAGCGGTCGAAGGATTTCCGTCATTACCAGGCTAACGGCTGGTTTGAAGCGGCATATTATTATCCGGTCTCGCTGGGTCCTGTTAAGAGCTTGGCCGGACATCTGTTTGACAGACTCGGTAAAAGAATGGCTAAACGCGCTTAATTATGAATGAATGAAAATATATTCATTCACGTCAAGGAGAGTAAATATGCAAAAAAAGTGGAAACGCAACCTGCTGCTGCTGTGCCTAACCGTGATTCTCGTGGGACTAATCGGTTCAGGCGCGGCCTTGCTCTATACTGAGAAAGAGCGCAGTGAAGCGCGGAACGTAGAGATTGATCAAGTGAACTTCAACAAACTGCATGAGGGTGAGTATACAGGTGAATATGCTGGCGGAATGTATAAATGGAGGGCGAAGTTTCTCAATTAACGTTTTCGCCATTGTATCAATCACATCCAGGCTGATCCCTGCTTCAAGCGGCCCTTTGTCCAGTATAGTGTGCATATTCCCATAAGTATCGTATTTGGTAAGCTGCCCAGAATCAGTTCCATAGTTCCTTGTGTGCCATTTTGTTCATTCGTCATCTTAGTAGTTCCTTAGAATCGTATGTAAAATTAAGCTCTGAGCTTATATTCGGGAAGCATGCGGGTATCCCCTCTATTGACTTACAGATTTTGCTATAACATAATTCTATTGAATAGTTAAAGAATATTTAAAGGAGCAGAGATTTATGCACCCACAGTTATTATATGTTTATATCAAGGATATCGGTAGAGCCTTTGAAGATCAAAGCTTCACCTTAACGAACGATTTCCAAATTGATTATATTCAAGGGAAGCTGACAATTAATACGAAAGAAAATCCGTATGATGATTTGTGGGGAGAAAATATCAATAATATCAATTTAATCGTCGGAAAAAATGGGGCAGGCAAGACAACTTTACTGGAGTTGTTGGGTTCTACAGAATTAAGACGCAGCCGATTGTTTAAACAGCCCGAGTGGTTTGCACTATATTTTCTTGAAGCGAATACATTTGTGATTGAAGGTAATCAAGTATTGCCCAGAAATGTGAGTGGAATTTCCACACCGGTTGACAAGGATTATAGTATCAGTGTGAAGTATAATTACAAAACACAAAATATGCAGTGGGATAATTATATTCATAACCAAATGTACTTATCGGCAGAGGGAAAAGAAACCTTGTTAAATGAATCACTGAGGATACTCTATCAACCGAAAGAGGCAGACCGACTGTGGCTTAAGAATCTTAATGTAATAGATGGCAAAGATAATACTAATAGTTTTAAAAGAAGTTACCTCAATAAACCCACTTTTTCCAGCCTGTATCGGTTTATGAGCAATGAATATAGTCTATTGGAAGATGTATTCACGTTTGATCAGGCGGAATTTGAAATTAGCCAGCATGTTGGTATCAATCCGGATATAGCAAGCAAATATGATATGTTCAATATTCTGGGTTTTGCTCTATATCAAGACCAGCTTGACTTGCTGCTTTTCAGTGAAAGGGACTCCAATTCTTCTCAACGATTAAATCCTTCTTCACCTAAATGGGCTAACAAAGACAAATTCATTCTAGTTTACCTGGAAGCTCTAATTATTGATTTTGCCTATCGGTCTTCTAATTATCCAGCTTCTGACGGCTATTCAGATCATATTGACCTGATACATAAAGAATTCATGGAGAAAAACACTTATCAAGACAGAAAATCCTACTTATTGAAGATTTTAAATATCATTGGAAAAACTATTGCGCCAAAACTGAAAAAACATGAAGCTGTAGATTTTAATGTAGATATATTCACCGCAATTATAATCGCACTTGAAGAAATCGAACCTAGTCTATTTGAATCTCATGCCACAATAAGAATTCCGGTGAGCGGGGGCATTCATCATTCAGTTGAAGATTTCTTAAAGATTTATGATCGTTTCTTTAACAGGTACGGTGTTTCATATAGCTTGGATATTTCTTATAAATATCTTAGTTCAGGGGAAATGGATTTTATCCGTGCTTTTAGCAGTTTACATGACATGATAAATATGTCTTTAGAGGACAAGAAGGCCAAAAGCGTTCTTCTGATTATGGACGAACCCGATGTATCCTTTCATCCCGAGTGGTCTAGACAATACATTTATTATCTCACGAGGTACATTTCAAAGATTAGTATTGGCAGTGACATCCATTATCAAATTCTATTTTCAACTCATTCTCCCTTCATCGTATCCGATATTCCCAAGGAACATATCACTTGTATTAATATCCTTTATAAGGAAGAGAAGCTTTATCGAATCGTTAAGGCAGCTGAATTTGGGCTAATGAGCAATTTTTATGACATTGTTAAAAGCGACTTTTTCCTTGGAGCACCAATGGGGGCGTTTGCGAAGCAACTCTTTTCGGATCTGATGAAGCGGATGAACGACTGGACAGAGTATGACCCTAGCGAGATTAAAAAGGTACATACGATTATTGCCGGTATCGGTGAGGCAGTAATCCGTATAAAACTCCAATCCCATCTTGAAGCACAGGTCATTCGTATACAGGCGAACATGAATTTTAAAGATGAGGTGCGTATCGCTGAACTGGAAAAGGAGCTTGAACTACTTAAGAAAAAAAGAGGTGGAAAGAGTAATGATTAAGATCAGTCCTAACCGAATAACCAGCGTAGCGGATTTGTATCTAGCCGAGATGGAGGACGGGATCAAGAAGCGGTACAAGGATTGTATCCACTCTATTAATACATTCACACAACAGCCTGTATCCGCTTTACTTGAAAATGGGACGGGTATTCTGGACGACCAGCTTGTGCGAAAGCTACTCACAGCCTCTTTGGAAGATATACAGAACCAATATCCTGATATCGATAGTTATATGAGAACCTGTCAACTTGTCTATTACAGCGGCTTTCGAATTAACAAAGAACTTGAACGACGAGAAACATCCTGTAAACAAGTTAAGCGGATGGAATACAGGGAGAAATATGTTGACACTTATCGTTCAGATTGGATAGAACCTATATTGAAGAAACATCATAATTATAGTAAAAGCAAGCTTTTCTTTGACCGTTTCATTGATGAGATAAGAAGAGGTATAGAAGTGTTAAATATTAATCTTAACAATATATTCAATTACGAAAAATATATAAAAGCAGAGTTCCGGCATCATCTTCTGAATCGAATAGGAATCGATGTTTGTCCTTATTGCAATCGGCAATTTATTACTCAATTTTTAGATAAAAACAAATTCAAAACTACAGCAGATCTGGATCACTTTTATCCAAAATCTCAATTCACACTGTTCTCATTATCCATATTTAATTTTGTTCCTTCTTGTCAAATATGCAACTCCAGATTCAAATTGGATAAGGGCATCAAAATTCTTAATCCTTATACTGCTGGTTTTGATCAAGATACTTATTTTCAGATCCTGCTTGGGCCAAATATGAAGATTGATTCATTATTGGGGGAGGATACTGATTTTGAACTGGAATTGGTTACTTCCATAACGGGGCTGGAATCCATCCCTATACATAACAACATTGAATTATTTAATCTAAATAAGGTCTATCAGAGCCATAAAGATTATGTACGGGAATTATTGTACAAGAAGAATGCCTATAGTGAAGCATACAAGGCAGATCTGAAGGAACTTCTAAGCAGTCTTAATCTGAGTGATAAGGAACTAAATCTATTTCAATATGGCTTCGCATTGGAGCCGCACGAATTTGGAAAGAGGCCTTTATCCAAACTAGCATATGACATCATTCATCGAAACAGTTAGAGCCTCACATCTTAATACAATCTTAATGCCACAGCCGAATCCGTAATACTATGCTCATTATGCACATGCTATACTAACGCTAAAGTGTACAATGGCTGCTCTATAGATGGGCTTAGAGGGAAGGAAACCTTCAGATGATAGGGGAAAATACAGCGAAGAAGCAGCGCGGCAGGCTGAGGATATTCTTCAGTTATGTACCGGGAGCAGGGAAGACCCGGGCGATGCTGGAGGCTGCCCGTGCGGAGCAGAAGAACGGCCAACAGGTGCTGGCGGGCTATATGGTAGCCCATGACACAGCAGATATTGCGGAGCTTATTAATGGACTGGAGCTGTTGCCGCCGCTGGACATTCCTGTAAACGGGACCACCCTGCGGGAATTCGATCTTGACCAGGCGATCGGCAGGAGGCCGGACCTGATTGTGCTGGATGAGTTGGCCCACATCAATGCTCCGGAAGTACGCCACAAGCGGCGGTATCAGGATGTGGAGGAGCTGTTGCGCGCGGGAATAGATGTCTATACTTCAGTTAGCATAGAACAGCTGGAAAGCATGACCGATGTTGTAGCATCTATGACCGGAATGCCTGTAACAGCGCGCATTCCCGACAGTGTGTTCGATCGTGCCGACCAGGTCGAGTTCATTGATATCAGTCCGGACATTTGGCTGAAGCGTCTGCATGAGGGGCTAATCTTTTCCACGGAACTACTCCGGCAGGAGGCGGGGGATCTGTACACTCCCCAGAAGCTGAGCGCTTTGCGGGAAATGGCTCTAAGGTACAGGGCTGATCAGTTCAAACGTTTTGAGGGCAGGTTAGGAGAACGGGCAGTGGAGGCCAGCTTGTACAGCAGAGAACATATTCTGGTCTGCCTGTCATCGGCAATATCCAATAAGAAGGTCATCCGCACAGCGGCGAGAATGGCCGAAGCCCTTCAGGGGGAATTCACTGCACTCTACGTGGAGACCTCCCGAACGAAAGAGTTAACGGCAAGGAACAAGTCGGAGCTGCGGGAGAATCTGCGGCTGGCCGAACAGCTTGGTGCGCAGGTTGCCACTGTGTACGGGGAGGATGTGCCGGGACAGATTGCCGAATATGCCAAAACCAGCCGGGTCTCCAAAATCATCCTGGGCCGGTCGCAGAATCGCAGCCATTGGCCGGCCGCTTCCAATTTCATAGACAAACTGACGGCTGCTGCCCCGAATATCGACATGTATATCATCCCGGATCAGGAGTCTGCCTTGCAATCCAAAATTCCGCAATATGCCAGACCTCCGCTTCTCTCCCTGGCTGATACGGGCAAAACCCTGGGGATTCTGCTGGTCTGCACGATCATCGGATTATGGTTCAAGGTTCTCGGCTTCAGTGAAGCGAACATTATCACAGTCTATATTCTGGGTGTTCTGCTCGATGCGATGGTTACAAAAGGACGGCTGTACAGCGCGGTGACATCGATTTTGAGCGTGCTGGTCTTTAACTATTTTTTCACCGAGCCTTATTTCTCGCTTCAGGCCTATGATTCCGGGTATCCGGTGACCTTCCTCGTGATGCTGGCCGCCTCGTTCATCACCAGTACGTTGACGCTGCGGGTGAAGGAGCAGGCCAGAGAATCGGCGCAAAAAGCGTACCGCACCGAGGTGCTCCTGGAGACCAGCCGGAAGCTCCAGCAGGCCAAAGACACACCCGCCATCCTGAGCGAGACCGCGCTGCAAATGCTCAAGCTGCTGGACCGGAGCATCATCATCTATGAGGTTGAGGGCGATGGACTGTCGGAGCCGCTCGTGTACAGCAAGGATGGGAGTGCAGTGAATAACGAAAAGGATAGGCTGGAATCGGAGCGCGAGGTAGCGGAATGGGTGCTGCGGAATAATAAACGGGCTGGAGCGTCTACCGATACCTTCTCGGCGGCCCAATGTATGTATCATGCGGTGCGAAGCGGCGATACGGTGTTTGCGGTGGCAGGAATTGTGATGCAGCAGGAAGAGCCGCTGGAGGTGTTCGAGTCGAGTCTGATGATTGCTATGCTAGGCGAATGCGCCCTCGCTCTGGAGAAAGACAAGCTGAACGAGCTGCAAAAGGAAAGCTCCCTGCAAATCCGGCAGGAGCAGCTGCGCGCCAATCTGCTGCGCGGCATCTCGCATGATCTGCGCACGCCGCTTACCAGTATTTCCGGCAATGCGGGCATTCTGATCGGCAACTCGGCGGTGCTGAGCGAGGAGCAGAAGCAGGAGTTATACAGCGATATCTATGACGATTCGATCTGGCTGATCAATCTGGTGGAGAATCTGCTGTCGATTACCCGGATTGACAATGGGGCGCTTCATTTGAATTTTCAGGCGGAGCTGCTGGAGGAAGTGATCGCGGAAGCGCTGCTGCATGTGAACCGCAACAAGGAGGATCATGTGATCCGGGTGGTGCTCGAAGAGGAGCTGCTGATGGCCAGGATGGATTCACGGCTGATCATTCAGGTGATCATCAACCTGGTGGATAATGCGATTAAGTATAGCGGGTCTGGTTCACATATTACGCTATCTGCCAGACAGGAGCAGGGGCTTGTTGTGGTCGAGGTCGCTGATGACGGGCCGGGAATATCCCCGGAAGCGAAGTCCAAAGTCTTCGAAATGTTCTATACGGCGGATAACGTGCGGGGAGATGGCAGGCGCGGTCTGGGCCTGGGCCTTGCGCTCTGCAAATCAATTATTCATGCCCATGGCGGGCATATTGAAGTACAAGATCATGCACCGCAGGGAACGGTCTTCCGCTTCACCCTGCTGGCAGAGGAGGTGAATGTCCATGAATAAACCCATGATTCTGGTCGTCGAAGACGACAAGCCGATCCGCAAGCTGATTACCACAACCCTGGAGACTCAGGGCTATAAATACCATACCGCAGAGACAGGGGAGGCATCCATCCTGGAGGCGGTATCCAGTCAGCCGGATCTGATGATCCTAGACCTTGGTCTGCCCGATATGGACGGTGTGGATATTATCCGGAAAATCCGGGCCTGGTCGAACCTTCCGATCATCGTGGTCAGTGCCCGCAGTGAGGACCGCGACAAGATCGAAGCGCTGGATGCCGGAGCCGATGATTATCTGACCAAGCCCTTCAGCGTGGAGGAGCTGCTCGCCCGGCTGCGGGTCAGTCTGCGGCGGATCCGGGGGGACGGCGAGAAGCTGATGAAGGATTCAGCCTTTTTTGCGAACGGAAATCTGCGGATTGACTATGCGGCGGGCTGTGTCTGGCTGGAGGGTGATGAGATCCACCTGACGCCGATTGAGTATAAGCTGCTGTGTCTGCTGGCGAAGAATGTCGGCAAGGTCTTGACCCATAATTATATCCTGCATGAAATCTGGGGCAGTCCTACCTATGATATTCCCGCGCTCCGTGTATTCATGGCTACGCTCCGCAAGAAGATTGAGCGCAGCCCTTCCCAGCCCAAGGTGATCCAGACCCATATAGGTGTGGGCTACCGGATGCTGCAAGCGGGAGACGATAGCAGAGTGATTTGAACCGGCTTACGGAAGCCGTATAGCGCGCAAAAGTAATTCATAGTGTTCCTAACCATGCCTGAGCAGGCATGGTTTTTTTGCTGTTCCGGGGGATGCTGCAAGAGCTGCTGGAGCGGCGTGCCGGCGGTATTTTAACGTAATCTTAATCTGCTGAAGCAAACCCTAATCCTGAACTAATGGCGGGAGTGGTACGCTGAATTCTGAAGTTAACCTACTGGAGAGAAGGCTTGGAGATGGATGTGTGGGTGAGGAATATCGGATGGGTGAGCGTGCTGACGGCGCTGCTGGTGCTGATCAAGCGGCATTATGACCGGATCTGTCTGCTGCAAGAGTGCACCTATGAGAATAGCGGGGTGTATGCTGCTGCGGCCCGTTTTGCCGGCGGGGCTTCGGCCCGTGAGGTCAGTGAGCTGCTGGTGATCAGCTTCGAGTTCGATCGTCAGGAGACGGAAGTAATCCTTGCCTGGGCGCTGCCGCACCGGATGGAGGCGGACGGGGGTTATGGTGCTTTTATCGGGGCAGTCAACAGGGTGCTGGGTGAAGAGATTTACCATCCCTCCTAAGTCTTAATACAATCTTAATGCGCCTGAGGAAACCCTTACCCTGAACTAATGGGAGAAATGATACGCTAGACCGGAAGTTACAAGAGAGCGATTACCATAAGGTGAGGAGTGGCAAAGACGATGATGGATGTGTATATGATGGCAATGCTGGCAGCAATATTCACCGTGTTCTACGCGTTTGTACAATGGTGCAGCCGTGTGACCGATGAGCAAGGGGGGACGGAGTAATGGCGGTTGTCCTCGCAGCTACTGCACTGCTGTTTCTGTATTTGGGCTATGCTTTGATTCATCCTGAGAAATTCTAACTACTAAGGAGGGCCATCCGTGGGGATTGTACAGATTCTAGTCGTCATCTTAATACTCGTACTGCTGGTGAAGCCGGTGGGCACTTATCTATATCATGTATTCTCGAATGAACCGAACCGGACAGACCGGGTGTTCGGTGCAGCGGAGAAGGGGATTTATCGTCTGATCGGGCTGAAGCAGCGGGGCGGGATGTCCTGGAAGAAATATGCGCTCAGCTTCATCGTAACGAACATTGTACTGGTGGTATTCAGTTATCTCTTTCTGCGGCTGCAAAAGGGGCTTCCGCTCAACCCGGGCGGGATTGGCAATATGGAAGAGACCCTAACCTTCAACACGGTGATCAGCTTCATCACCAATACGAATCTGCAGCATTACAGCGGGGAGACGGGCGTGTCCTACTTCTCACAGATGGCGGTCATGACGATGCTGATGTTCACCTCGGCTGCCAGCGGCTTCTCGGTCGCGGTTGCTTTTGTCAGAGGGATTACAGGCCGCCGCTCGGTGGGGAACTTCTTCGAGGACTTCGTCAAAGCGCATATCCGGATCTTCATTCCGCTGGCACTGCTTGTAACAATGGCGCTTGTAGCTCTTCATGTGCCGCAAACCCTGAAACCTACGCTGGAAGTGAACACGCTCGAAGGGCAGACCCAGCAGATTGCGATCGGTCCGGTGGCCTCCCTGGAGTCCATTAAGCACATCGGCACGAACGGCGGGGGCTTCTTCGGAGCCAACGCTGCGCATCCATTTGAGAATCCGGGACCGCTGAGCAATGTGCTGGAGATCCTCTCCATGTGGCTGCTGCCCGCATCTCTGCCGTATATGTACGGGAAGTTCGCCGGGAACAAGCGGCAGGGCTGGATGATTTTTGGCGCGATGATGACGCTGTTCGTGGTATTGCTCGGAGTGAATTACGCTGCGGAAAGTGCAGGCAACCCGGCGATTAACGCCATGGGCATAGACGCTTCACAGGGCAGCATGGAGGGCAAAGAGGTCCGGTTCGGCATCGCACAGTCGGCGCTGTTCACCACCGTTACAACGGCGGCCACCACCGGCAGTGTGAACAATATGCATGATACGCTGACGCCGCTCGGCAGTATTACCCCGCTGACCCTCATGATGCTGAATAACGTGTTCGGCGGCAAAGGTGTCGGGCTGATCAATATGCTCATGTATGCGATCCTCGGCGTGTTCCTCTGCGGGCTGATGGTGGGCCGGACGCCGGAGTTCCTGGGCCGCAAAATTGAAGCACGGGAGATGAAGCTGATCGCCATCGCGATTCTGATTCATCCGCTGATTATACTGGTGCCTACGGCTGCTGCTTTTCTGACGGAGCTCGGTAAAGGCAGTATCAGTAACCCCGGCTTCCACGGAATGACCCAGGTGCTGTATGAATACGTATCGGCTGCGGCCAATAACGGCTCAGGCTTCGAAGGGCTGGCGGATAATACCTCCTTCTGGAATATCACCACCGGGGTTGTCATGCTGCTGGGCCGGTATGTCTCGATGATCGCCATGCTGGCGGTGGCCGGTTCCCTGCTGCGCAAGAAGCCGGTGCCTGAGACCATTGGAACCTTCCGCACAGACAACGGCCTGTTCACTGGCATCCTGATTGGTACGGTGCTGATTATCGGCGCGCTGACCTTCCTGCCGGTGATTGTCCTCGGTCCGGTTGCTGAATATTTGACTTTACGGTAGGGAGAGGGAGAGAAGAGAATGAGTACTGTACACAAAAAGAAGCTGCTGACGGGTCCCATCCTGCTAAGTGCTGCCAAGGATAGTCTGGTGAAGCTGAACCCGGTGACGTTAATGAAGAATCCGGTCATGTTCGTCGTGGAGGTTGGGACGGTTATCGTCTTGCTCATGGTGCTTGTGCCCGGGTATTTCCATGCGGAGCATGCGGTGGGCTTCAATATAACCGTGTTCTTCATCCTGCTGTTTACCGTGCTGTTCGCTAACTTCGCAGAAGCGCTGGCGGAGGGCCGGGGCAAGGCGCAAGCCGATTCGCTCAAAAAAACCAAGCAGGACATCACCGCCAATAAGCTGGCAGGACCCTCGGTCAAGCAGGTGCCGGCCTCTGAGCTGCGCAAAGGCGATATCGTAATCGTCAGCCAGGGCGAACTGATTCCCGGCGACGGGGAAGTGACCGAGGGGCTGGCTTCTGTGGACGAATCGGCCATCACCGGGGAGTCGGCTCCGGTCATTAAGGAAGCTGGAGGCGACTTCGGCTCCGTGACCGGCGGTACCCGCGTAGTCAGCGACCAGATCAAGGTGCGGATCACCAGTGATCCGGGGGAATCGTTCCTGGACCGGATGATCTCGCTGGTCGAAGGCGCGAAGCGCCAGAAGACACCGAATGAGATTGCTCTGAACACGCTGCTGATCAGCCTCACGATTATTTTCCTGATTGTCGTCGTCACCCTGCGTCCCATCGCGGATTATATCGGGGTGAAGCTGGAGATTCCGGTCATGATCGCACTGCTCGTCTGCCTGATTCCGACCACCATCGGCGGGCTGCTGTCGGCCATCGGGATTGCGGGAATGGACCGGGTGACGCAGTTCAACGTCCTGGCGATGTCCGGGAAGGCGGTGGAAGCCGCCGGGGATATCAATACGATGATTCTGGATAAGACGGGGACGATTACCTTCGGGAACCGGATGGCCAGTGAGTTCGCTGCGGTAGGCGAAGCAACTGTAGCCGAGCTTGCGTCCTGGGCGGCGGTCAGCTCGCTGAAGGATGAGACGCCGGAAGGGCGCTCTGTCCTGGAGCTGGCGAAGAAGCTGGAACTCCAATATGACAGCAGCCTCGCGGACGGCGGGGAGTTCATTGAGTTCAAGGCAGAGAGCCGGATGAGCGGGATGGATCTGCGGGACGGGCGCTCAGTGCGTAAGGGAGCGGTCGATTCCGTGAAGAAGTGGGTGCTGTCCCGGGGCGGGGCCGTACCGTCCGATCTGGATACCAACTCGGATGCCATTGCACGGCTGGGCGGCACTCCGCTCGCGGTTGCCGTAGACAACCGGATTTATGGGCTGATCTATCTGAAGGATACGGTGAAGCCCGGGATGAAGGAGCGCTTCGACGAGCTGCGCAGCATGGGGATCAAGACGATCATGTGTACCGGGGACAACCCGCTGACCGCCGCTACGATTGCCCGTGAAGCCGGAGTCGATGATTTCATTGCCGAGAGTACCCCGGAAGATAAGATTGCGGTAATCCGCCGGGAGCAGAACGAGGGCAAGCTAGTAGCTATGACTGGAGACGGAACCAACGATGCTCCGGCGCTGGCTCAGGCCGATGTGGGGCTGGCGATGAACAGCGGGACAACCGCTGCCAAGGAAGCAGCCAATATGGTCGATCTGGATTCTGATCCGTCCAAGATCATCGAGGTTGTAGCCATCGGGAAGCAGCTCCTTATGACACGCGGAGCGCTGACCACGTTCAGTATCGCTAACGATATTGCCAAATATTTTGCGATTATACCGGCGATGTTCACGCTCGCTATTCCTGAGATGGAAGCCCTGAACGTCATGGGGCTGGGTTCCCCAAGCTCGGCGATCATCTCGGCGCTGATCTTCAACGCCATCATCATCCCGCTGCTGATTCCGCTCGCTATGCGCGGGGTCTCCTACAAGCCGATGAGCTCCTCCAGGCTGCTGACGCGCAACATTGTCATTTATGGTCTGGGCGGGGTCGCTGTTCCCTTCGCCGGGATCAAGCTGATTGATATGCTCGTCAGTATATGGATCTAGAAGGTGCGGCAGACGATTGACTATACAAGGAGGGCGTAATCATCATGGTACAATCTACTCATGAGACAGACGGAGAGCAGGTCTCCGCTTCAAAAGCTGCTTTTTTCTTCACTACAGTGAGGTTAAGCATCGTATTCATTATTCTCTGCGGAATGATCTATCCGCTGGCTTCCACCGCGCTTGCCCAGGTGCTGATGCCTGCCCAGGCGAACGGCAGCCTGCTGAAGGATGCGTCCGGGAAGGTGGTCGGTTCTGCGCTGATCGGGCAGAGCTTCACGAACCAGGCTATGTTCCAAAGCCGTGTGTCGAGTATCGGGTACAAGGCTGAGGCTTCGGGATCGAATAACTACGGGCCATCGAATCCCGATATGCTTCAGCGGACCAAGGATTCCATTGCCCAGTGGAAGCTGGATAATCCCGGCGTCCCTGTAAGTCAGCTGCCTGTGGATCTGATTTCGAATTCCGGCTCGGGTCTTGATCCGCATATTTCACCGGCTGCGGCGCTCGTGCAGATTCCCCGGATCAGCAAGCTGACCGGCATTCCGGCAGATACCCTTGAAGCGCTGGTGAAGGAGCATACCGAAGGGCGAGATTTGGGGCTTTTCGGAGAGAAACGGGTGAATGTCCTGAAGCTGAATCTGGCGCTGACGGAGATGGGGAAATAAGCAGGAGCGGACTGTCCCCCATATGTGAGCTATGTTGCAGTTCCTTAGCCTTTAGCAGTAAGTGTTATTTTGGGAGAAAGGATGCAAACAAGCCCGGAGCATCACGAGGACACTGCCGGGCTTCCCACATTCTTTTTGGGGATATGCGCTAGCGGATTTTTTTCCAGGTCAAGCCGTTCTCCGAAAGGGAAATTCCGCCCTGATAGCCAATGCCGATAAACCATTGGCCCGCCTGAATGACATTCATGTTATTAGGTACGGTTAAGCCAAGGTCCGTCATCGTCCATTTTACCCGGTCTGACGAAATTCCAGCTTTGCTGCGAATCACACCGGGGCTGTACCAGTACTTAACAAAGGTATAGTATTTGCTGCCCTTCTTATAGATCGGGCTTCGGCCAAACGGATTCACGATAGCGGAGGGAGCCTTCTGAATGGCAAACAGAATTCCGTTCTTGGAGGTATAGGTATTTCGCGCATCATACAAGGTGATGACGCCATCAAGCGTGTATCCTTCCTGATTTAAATTGTAGCTCGTTTGGGGAACGTCATTCACACTAAACTTGTAGTTGAGGTCCTTTTTGACTGTTCCCGTTTGCTGGGTCCAGCTTGCCAAATTGGCCGACGTATACAGAACAAGCTCCGCATAGCGATTGTCATTGGCATCCGTCAGGAACTGGTTGCGGGACAACGTCATGGCCTGTCTTGATAAGAACTCATACTCCCCACAGTAGGCAGAGTATATGTTGCCGTTCCAGGTCAAGTAGTGCACTTCGACGGGCAACAGGCTGGCTTCCTTCCAATTCACTCCATTAGAGGACGTATATATGGGACTGATATCATCCGCTTGGCTGCCGGTCAGCACATATTGTCCATTTAAAAACTGAACATTGCCGATAGTTGTCGCTTTCCCGTTGCTTGATTCTAGGATAAAGGGAGTCCATTTGTCGCCATTCGCAGACGTGTAGTTGCCAATCGCGGAATTGTATGAATTCACATGAATGACGGATAGGAAGAACCGTCCCTTGGCATAAAAAACGTTGTACATGTCACTGGAAGGCAGTTTTCGGGAAACCCACTTTTTCCCGTTGTCGTTTGTGACATTCAAGTAGGACGAGTTGGACACGACGATGATTGTACCTTGTCCATCCGCTGCGATGGCGGTAATTCCATCGCCCGTTGCCCGGTCAAAGGCTAACGGAAACTCCACTTCTTTGGCGGCTGCTTCCGGAGAGGGACTTGTTCCCTCTGCAAATGAAGCCGGGGCCAGCGACACCAGTAAACAAAGAATCAAAAGACCAAATAGCCACTTTTTCAAATTGTGCATGATTTTCCTCCTATGGTTGGTAAAGCGTTCAGAAGAAAATTATAGCATATATGGAGGATGTGCAGAGACTATTGAAAGAAGGTGAGCCGGTGCCAACCTATAAACGCAAGTCCCCGGAGGACATCTTATATTCGATCTACCAGCTCCAGCGGGGGCGGCTGAAGATCATCATCGGCTCCGTTAGCGGCTCCGGCAAAACCTATCATATGCTGGAGGAAGGCAAGCTGCTGAAGCATCAGGGGATTGATGTGGTGATTAGTGCGGTCTCCACTATGGGCCGGGCGGAGACGGTTCAGCAGCTTGGCGATCTGGAGCGCGTGCCCAGTATTCACTGGCTCAAGGACGGCAAGGAGGAGAAGGATCTGCCGCTTGAGGCTCTGGTGGAGCGTAACCCTGAGGTGCTGCTGGTCGATGGTCTGGCCCACCGCAACCGTGCGCAGGCCCGCTTCCCTACAAGGCTTGCGGACATCCGTTATCTGATGGATCAGGGAATCAGCGTAATCACTACTATTAATGTCTATGAGCTGGCCGGTGTGGGGGAGCAAATCTATGAAATGACCGGCATCCGCGCGGAGGAAACTGTGCCGCTGAATACACTGGAACTCGCCGATGAGGTACGGCTGATCGATGTGTCGCCGGAGACTATTCTCAAGCGGCTGGAGGAGGGGGTGCTTGGTGAGGGCGCGCATCCGGCACTATCCCTCAGGGGTAACCTTGGCGTACTTCGTGAGGTGTCACTGCGGCTGATGGCCGAAGGGGTCAATGACTCCCTGGAAAAGCACCGCGAGGCCGAGGGACTGATCGGCCCGTCAGGCGCGACAGAGCGGATACTGGTATCCGCGCAGTATCACTGGAATGGCTCCCTCTATATTAGAAGGGGACAGCAAATTGCGAAGCGGCTGAACGGAGACCTCCTTATCGTTACCTTCCTGTTGCGGGGCCGTCCGCTGACCAAAGATCAGCAGGTATTCAAGCGCTCCATCCGCAAGCTGACCGAGCGGATTCAGGCCCGGTTCGAGGAGCTGGAGCTGCTGCGCCTGCGGATGCTGCCCACCATGCTTGTGCGCTATGCCATTCAGAACAATGTCACCCGGATTGTGATGGGTCATTCGCAGAAAAGCCGCTGGCAGGAGAAGTGGCAAGGCTCCATAGCCAGCCGTGTCCTGCGGCGTACGCGGAATATCGATGTGTTCCTGATGGCTGACCGTGCCGAGCAGGAAGGAGAACGGGTGCTGCCGGTCCGCCCCGCCGTGAAGATGGCGGCAGAACCGTTCCACCGGCTGACCGGCCGGGAGCTGGAGCGGCGGATCGAGGATATCCGCCGGGGCACTTTCAAGGTGTACATCGGCGCAACCCCCGGCGTAGGCAAAACCTACAAGATGCTCCAGGAAGGAAATCTGCTGCTGGGCAGGGGCATCGATGTGGTCATCGGGCTGCTGGAGACCCATGGGAGAGAAGAAACCGGCAACCAGGTGGGCGGGTTAACGATGATTCCGAGAGCACGCATTGCCTACCAGTCCACGGAGCTTACAGAGATGGATACAGCGGCCATTATCGCCCGCCATCCCGAGGTGGTGCTGGTGGATGAGCTGGCTCACACCAATGTTCCCGGAAGCCTCACCCGGAAGCGTTACGAGGATGTCATCCAGTTGCTGGAGAACGGGATCTCTGTCATTACCACGGTCAATGTGCAGCATCTGGAGAGCCTGAACGATGCGGTGGAGCAGTTAACCGGTGTGCGTGTGCGCGAGACGGTGCCGGATGCCATCCTGCGAATGGCGAGTGAGGTGGAGCTGATTGATGTGACTCCGCAGATGCTGCAGCAGCGGATGCGTGAAGGGAAGATCTACGCGCGGGAGAAAGTCAATCAAGCGCTGGAGTCTTTTTTCAAAATCGGCAATCTGATCGCCCTGCGTGAGCTGGCCCTGCGCGAGATTGCCGACGATGTGGATGAGCGGCTGGAGGCCTGGGAACGGGAGCCTGCCTTGCGCGGACCTTGGAGCAGACGGGAGGTCATCTTCGTCTGTGTAGACACAGGACCGCAGGCGGAACGGCTGGTCCGCCGCGGCTTCCGCATTGCACACCGCCTGAAGGCGGAGTGGCATGTACACTACGTACACTGTGCCCGCATGAAGACGGCGGAGGAGCAAAAGAGGCTGGATACGCTGAAGGCTCTGACCGAACGGCTGGGCGGGGTAATGGACATTACGGAGGCGGGAAGCCGCAAGCATCTCTATAAGCATCTGCTCCAGCAGATGAATGACATGCAGACTACACAGGTTATCATCGGCCAATCCCGCAGACACTTCCTGCGCAGCCTGTTCTCGGTGAGCTTCGTTCAATATCTCCTGCGGCATGCCCGGCATATGGATATGCTGATCGTGGCCGTTCATACGCAGATGATGGAATGAACCTGTCTGCATACAGCCCTGCGGCACTGTGCGGGTAATGTACAATTTACACGGGTTTGTTCAGTAATTGACATCCTCGGCGTCATTGGCAATTGCGCGATTGAGTCCCCGCTGCTAACCTAATGAACAGATGTTCATTTAACAAGTAGAAACGGCTTTGCCGTCCTTTTAAAGGACGGTACCGTTTCAGCGAAATAGAAGGATAAATTATCGTGTACAACAGATAAATCCTTATATTTGAACAACTGTTTGAAGCGGAGAGGGGATATGAGATGCGTATATTAGTGATGGGTGCAGGGGTAATAGGCAGTTATTTGGCACATGTGCTGGTACGGGGCGGGAATGAGGTCACCATACTGGCCAGAACGAAGCGGGCGGGCCAATTGCAGAAAGACGGACTGGTCCTCCGGCATTATTTTCAGCGCAAAACGACTGTGGATCAGGTGAAGGTAATATCCGAGCTGCGGAGGGACGACGTCTATGATCTGATCTTCGTAGTGATGAAATACAATGACTTCCCGGCGGTGCTGCCAGCACTGGCGGACAACGACAGTAAGAATATTGTGCTTGTCGGCAATAACGGGGATACCCGCGGGATGCAGCAGTTCTTCAACGAGAATAGCCGGATACCCCAGAATATTGCGTTTGGCTTCCAGATTAACGGGGGGACCCGTGAGGAAGACGGGCGTGTTATCGTTGTAAGCGGTGGCGGCAAGATGGTGCTGGGCAGTCTGGAGGGTGACATTCCGTTCAAGACGGAGCTTGCGGAGGCCTTCCATCAGACGAAGTATAAGCTGGATTATTCGCAGGATATTAACGCCTGGCTCCTGAGTCACATAGTTTCAATTATCCCGGTGATGTCGGTCATTTATCTTTATGATTTTGATTTGGCAAAAGCAAGCAAAGACTCCGCCCTCTGGAAACAGGCGGTTGCCTTAATGGATGAAGGGTTCAGCGTGCTCTCTGCGCTGGGCTTACCCGTTAATCCCGCCTCCCTGGTTAACGGGGCGAAGAAGCACCCGGCACTGCTCGCCCAAGGGTTGAGATTGTTACAAAAGCTGCCCTTCATGAAGCTGATCGATGGCTCATTCAGCGAGATTGCAGCGCTCTATCAAGCCTTCGAACCTCTGATGCTTCAAGCCCGTCTGTCCACACCGGCGTGGGATGACTTCAAGCAGCAGACGATGAGGAAATATGCGCTGGAGCAGGCCTAGGATGAACGGATGAACGGAGAACAAATCGACTCCTCCAACGAACAGCTCAGGAAGCTCCGCTTAGGCGGAGTTTGCTGGGCTGTTTTTGCTCTTGCGAGTAGGTGAAGGCACAATGGATGCGGAAAACCGAATACATTGCGCTCGTGAGAGGGCAGATGACCAGATGTAATCGAAAAACCGATTACAATGTGCTCGCGAGAGGATAGATGGCTGGATGTAATCGAAAAACCGATTACATTGCGCTGGTTAGAGGGCGGATGGCCAAATGTAATCGGAAAACCGATTACAATGTGCTCGCGAGAGGACAGATGACTGGATGTAATCGAAAAACTGATTACATTGCGCTGGTGAGAGGACAGATGGGTAAGGCTGTTTTTGCCCAGGAGCCCATTCACTTTCAGCATAAAAAAATCATTAACACCATATACATAATGTTCCAATCTACTTATAAAGTATTGTAATTTAACGTGCTAAAGAGATATGCTTATTACCATGTGGATACAAATACAACCGAAGGAGTGGACCAACTATGACTATCATCGATACTATTCAAACGCGAAGAACGATTAAGGCCTTCAGGCCAGACCCGATTAACGAGGAGGAGCTGAATACTTGGCTGGAGGCTGCCAGCTATGCTCCGAACCACCGTATGAATGAGCCGTGGGAGCTGCTGTTCATTGGGCCGAAGACTCGTGCAGCGCTGAACCATAAGACTGATTTTGGCGGCGCTCCAATGCTGATTGGAGTCTTATCCAAGTCTGCCGCTACGTCAGTGGAGCGTGAAGAGAATATCATGGCCGTATCCTGCTATATCCAGAATTTCATGCTGGCCGCCCATGAGGCGGGAGCAGGTGTGTTCTGGTCCTCACTCGGCGGTACGGCCAAGGGCCGTGAGGTGCTGGCCGTTCCTGAAGAACAGGATGTTATTGGGGTGCTTGCCGTAGGTTATCCTTCGGAAGTGCCTGCTGCCAAGCAGAGAATACCAATGACTGACAAAATCACATATTTGCCCTAAATGGAAGAACGGATGCAACGACTGATGAGATGAAGGTGAACTGAATGTGGAAGCTCAGGGGCTTCATGAAGCCGTACGCCCTCTGGAGCGTGCTTGCCCCGCTGTTAATGGTAGTTGAAGTAGTGATGGACCTGCTGCAGCCTGCACTTATGGCCAGCATTGTGGATAAAGGCCTGATGAAGAATGATTTATCGCATATCCTATCAACAGGCGGAATAATGATTGGGATCGCTGTCATCGGGATGACCGGCGGTGTAGGCTGTGCGATATGTGCAAGTATTGCCTCACAGAATTTCGGCAATGATCTGCGTCTCAAGCTGTTTGAGCATATCCAGACCTTCTCGAACCGCAATCTGGACCGGATGAAGACCGGCTCGCTGATCACCCGGCTGACGAACGATGTGGTGCAGCTCCAGACCTTCGTGCAGATGATTCTGCGGAGCTTCGTGCGGTCACCGCTGCTGCTGATCGGCAGTCTGGTCATGGCGGTCCGGATCAGCCCGTCCCTGGCGATGATCCTACTGGCTGCGGTGCCGCTGCTGTTCATCCTGCTGTTTGTGCTGATCCGGCTTTCTTTTCCGTTATTTGCCCGGATGCAGGAGAAGCTGGATGGGGTGAGCAATGTGCTGCAGGAGAATCTCACCGGCATTCGTGTAATCAAAGCCTTCGTCCGTGGAGACCATGAGCAGAAGCGCTTCGATACCGCCAATAAAGGCTATACCGATACCGGAATCCGGGCGATCCGCCTGATGGCGCTGAATATGCCGCTTATGATGCTTATTCTGAATGCCAGCATTATAGCCGTGCTCTGGTTCGGGGGCCTACAGAACTGGAACGGGGCACTGCCCGTTGGTGAACTAATTGCCTTCATTAATTATGTTACTCAATTGCTCATGTCGATGATGATGATGAGCACGATGCTTGCCTTCGTATCACGGGCCAAGGTGTCGGGAGACCGCGTGAATGAAGTGTTCGCCGCCACAAGTGAAATTACCGAAGCGCCTGCGGCGGATCAAGCAGCCATTACGCTCGGACGGATTGAATTCAGCAAGGTCTCCTTCGCCTATAACCGCGGGGATGAGAATCTTGTGCTGGAGGATATCAGCTTTGCAGCCAGTCCCGGAGAGACGATCGCTATTCTGGGGGCTACCGGAGCAGGAAAGTCTACCCTGGTTAGTCTGATTCCCAGATTCTACGAGGTCTTGTCCGGTGCGGTTATGATCGACGGAACAGACATCCGTGAGATTGGCATAGAGCATCTGCGGAGCCGGATCGGGTTCGTAATGCAGCAGTCCCTGCTGTTCAGCGGCAGTATCAGGGATAATATCCGTTACGGACGGCCGGAAGCAACAGATGAAGAAGTGGAGCAGGCGGCTGTGGCCGCAGAAGCACATGGGTTCATCACAGCTATGCCGCAAGGCTACGACACGCTGCTCGGGCAGCGCGGGGTGAACCTGTCAGGCGGGCAAAAGCAGCGTCTGTCCATTGCACGCGCGCTGCTGATCAAACCGTCTATTCTGATCCTGGATGACAGCACCAGCGCTCTGGATGCGGTTACCGAAGCAAGCATCCGCCTGCTGCTGAAGACGGAGCTTCAGAATTGCACTGTCGTTATGATTGCCCAGCGGGTGTCTTCTATTATAGATGCCGACCGGATCTTGATTCTGGAGAACGGGCGGATCGCTGCGCAGGGTACACATAGCGAGCTGATGGCAGGCAGCGAGATCTACCGGGACATCCGCCATTCCCAGCTGAAGGAAGAGGAGGAGCCCTATGTCCAGTCAACGTAAAAGAGAGCAGGCTCCCGTCGGACCTGGAGCGTTAGGCGGCGGGCCTCCGGGCCGGGCTGGCGTTACACCCAAGGTACGCCCGAAGAACAGTAAGGCAACGGTCATCCGCATCTGGTCCTATCTGAACCGTCAGCGGACAGGGCTGATTATGGTCTATGTATTCACGATTCTGAATGCTGTGCTTGCCCTGATCGGTCCCTACCTGCTGGGAAAAGCCATTGATACCGCGATCCTCCCGCAGGATTACAGTCTGCTCGTCCGGTTCTGTCTCCTGCTGGGCGGCATTTATCTGCTGGGGAGCGCCGTCTCTTGGGTGCAGGCTTATGTAATGACCTCCGTCTCCCAACGCACGGTATATGAGCTGCGGCGTGATTTGTTCGCCAAATACCAGGAGCTGCCGGTCAGCTTCTTCGATACCCATGCTAACGGCGAGCTGATGAGCCGTGCAACCAATGACATCGACAACGTATCCAACTCGCTCAATCAGAGTGTAACCCAGCTGCTGAACAGTCTGATTACACTTAGCGGCTCTCTGGTCATTATGCTGATGCTGAATGTGCCGTTGACGGGAGTTGCAATGGTAACCATTCCGCTGGTCGTGCTGGCGAGCCGCCGGATTACCGGATTAAGCCGGATCTACTTCAAGGATCAGCAGCAGCATCTGGGTGAGCTGAACGGCTTCATTGAAGAAGCAGTCAGCGGCCAGAAGGTGATTAAGCAATACCGCAGAGAACAGGCGGAGGTTACCAGATTCCGCGGAATAAGCGGGGAACTTAACAAAGCGAGCATTAAGGCGCAGATTGTATCCGGCCTGGTAGGCCCGGTAATGAACCTGATTAACAATCTGAACTTTGCACTGATTGCCGGAATTGGCGGCTGGATGGCTTATCGTGAGCTGCTTACCGTGGGGGTCATCGTCAGTATGCTGAATTATGCCAAGCAGTTCGGCCGGCCCATCTCCGACCTTGCGAACCAGTATAACCTGATCCAATCGGCAATTGCCGGAGCGGAGCGCGTATTCGAAGTGATGGATATGCCCTCCGAGTACAGCGGGGAGCAGCCTCAGGAGCTGGAGCGGATACGCGGGGAAGTTATGTTCCGGGATGTAGTGTTCGGCTATAAGCCGACCGATCCTATTCTGAACGGTGTAAGCTTCACCGCACAGCCGGGTGAGACTATCGCCTTGGTCGGGCCGACCGGAGCGGGGAAGACGACCATTGTCAACCTGCTGACGCGCTTCTATGAAGTGAGCGGCGGTGAGGTGCTGATCGACGGCAGAGATATCCGGGAGTTCAATAAAAACGGGCTGCGCCGCCAGCTCGGAATGGTGCTGCAGGACGCCCATGTCTTCTCGGGAACCATTCGCGAGAATATCCGCTTCGGCCGCCTGGAGGCCACGGACCGTGAAGTGGAAGAGGCGGCCAATCTGGCCAACGTCAGCGGCTTCATTGCGCGTATGCCTCAGGGGTACGATACGCTGCTGGGTACAGAAGGGACCACCTTGAGCCACGGCCAGCGCCAGCTGTTGACCATTGCCCGCGCCATCCTGGCTGATCCGGCCATCCTCATTCTGGATGAGGCAACGAGCAGCGTGGATACCCGGACAGAGATGCATATCCAGCAGGCCATGCGGACACTGATGAAGGGCCGCACCAGCTTCGTGATTGCCCACCGGCTCAGCACCATTCAAGATGCTGACCGGATTCTGGTCATCCAGGGCGGCCAGATCGCTGAGCAAGGAAGCCACAGCCAGCTCCTAGCGCTGCAAGGGATATATTCCGAGCTGTATAACAGCCAATTCAAGCAAGCCTTTGAAGCCGGGTAAGCAAGGCGCGCCGATAAGGTACGATGATTAAATAGCAGACAGCGATCCTCCGTTTAGTAGAGAATCGCTGTTTTGCGTTTTGGATTCAGCCGATATTAAATTTGTGACCGGTCACGCTTTCGTTTTCTTCCTATGGTCATATTGGTCACAAAGTGCAACAATGCGCATAATCCAGCACCACGCTGGGGAATTCCTGCACTAATTACAACAATGTGTGTTCCTTAAGGGTTAAGTTGACGGAATTCCTGCACAGAATGCAACAATGTGTGTTCCTCAGCTGCATAACTCACCGAATTCCTGCAATAAATACAACAATGTGCATGATCTGAACTCAAACGGACGAAGTTCCTGCAAAAAGTACAACATTTATCCAGCGCGGTGTTCAGTGAGGTGTTTAATGAGGCGTTTAATGAGGCGTTCAGTGAGTTGTTTAGTGGAGCGTTTGCTGAGATACTTTACCTTTCAAATTTGTGTTCTGTGGGACCACAGCGATTGTAACAACGTTCCGTTTGCGCAGCGTCCATCCGTGCTGAGACGTATATCATACTTGAAACCAAGGGCCTTCCTGAGTAACTCAAATATGCTTTTCAAAACACACTTCGCACCCATTTATCTGCTAATTTCACCCCAGGACACATAAAGGACATAACACTCGACTATGCTGAGAGGTATAAACGGGTTGAAAGCAGGGAGTACATTGAAGAAAAAGTTACTGCTTGTCGAAGACGAGCTGCGTATCCGTGAGCTGGTGTCGGATTACTTCATACAGGACGGCTGGGAGGTGCGCGAAGCCGATAATGGGCAGGACGCGCTCTTATGGTTCGATTCGCTGGTGCCGGATCTGCTGATTCTGGATATTATGATGCCCAAAATGGACGGATTTCAGGTATGCCGGGAGATCCGCAAGAAATCGGCAACCCCGATCATTCTGCTGACCGCCAAATCCGCCGATGATGACAAAATACACGGCTTCGAGCTGGGAGCCGATGATTATGTGACCAAGCCCTTCAGTCCCAAGGTGCTGGTGGCCCGGGCTGCGGCGCTGATGAAACGGGTCGAAGGCGCACATCAGCCTGAATCCGGTGTAGTGAGATTCGGCTCGGCCATTTTCAATACTATGGCGCACCGTCTAGAGGTGGAGGGTGCCGATGTCGAGCTGACCCCGAAGGAATATGATCTTCTGTGGCTGCTGATCCGCAACAAGGGCCATGTGGTCTCTCGGGATACTATCCTCAGCCGGGTCTGGGGAATTGAATTCGAGGGGGACTCCCGGGTTGTGGACAGTCACATCAAGAAACTGCGCAGCAAGCTGGGGTATGAATCCCGTCATATCCGCACGGTCATTGGAACCGGCTACAGATTCGAGGACGAAGAATGAAGAGATGGGGAATTACCTTCAAGCTGTTCGTGATGACCGTGATCTTCTTCGTCTGCTTCTACGGGATGGTAATCCTCAGCCAGTTCCTGCTGTTCGACCGCTTCTACCAGATACAGAAGGAGTCCCGTGTGGAGAAGCATCTGAAGAGCTTCGGGACAAGCTACACCAAAGAAGCCTGGGGCAGAACCCGCACTTCCCGCGAGCTGGTCCGGTTCATGCTGCGCAACAAGACACAGATGGTCATTATGAAGCTTGACGGCCGGATGAAGTCGGAAGATCCGTTCCGCATGAAGCTGATCGATGAGAAGGGCCAGACTCAGGTGATTCCCATGTCCCTGTTCATGAATCAGTTCGGCGACATGCTGAGATCGGCCCATCTGAAGGAGAATGACCGGGTGACTATACAGGGAGAGCATGTCGTCAGCGCAAGCGAGCTCGGGCATCTGTTCTATCCGGTTAATATTACTAAACAAGGGGGAACGCCGGTAGGCGAGGAGGCGGATTCGGACAATACCAGCATTACCGGAACCATTACGGAGCTGGTCCTGCCGGATCTGAAAATATGGAACCCGCGCCAGGGCATCCTTTTCGAGGCCATAGAGGACTGGTTCCCGTTAAATCCGGGTCAGTTGGAGAGCCTGAGTAATCTGAACATGGTCAAGGAAGAGTGGACGGCTCCCTGGAGCGGTATCCGCAATTCCATAATGATTCTGCCCGTGAAGCAGGCCAGCGGGGAGATTGAGCTGTTGTTCTCGGTGACCTCGCTGCAGGATGTTAAGGATTCCAATGAAGCGCTGCGCTGGTTCTTTTTATACCTGGGACTTGGCGGGTTCGTGCTGATTCTGGTCCTGTCGCTGTTCTATTCCAAGATGGTGACCCGGCCCTTAATCAAGCTTAATAATACGGCCAAACGGATGGTAGCGCTCGATTTCACCGGTCATAACTCCATTCGCCAGAAGGATGAGCTGGGTAACCTGTCCAAAAGCATGTTCACCTTGTCCCAAAGTCTGGACACTGCACTGGGCGAGCTTCGGGAGACGAATCAGCAGCTGGTGGAGGAGATGGAGCAGAAGAAGAAGCTGGAGCAGATGCAGCAGGACTTTTTTGCCAGTGCTTCTCATGAGCTGAAGACGCCTCTTAGCATTATCAAGGGCTTCGCCGAGGGGTTGGAGGACGGGGTGAGCGCCGGCAAGCAGGATCATTACATCAAGGTCATTATCGAAGAGGCCGACAAGATGGAGTTCCTGGTAAAAGATATGCTGGACCTGGCCCGGCTGGAGTCCGGCACGATCAAGCTGCGCAAAAGCTCCTTCATGCTAAGCGAAATGACGGAGAAGGTGACCGATAAACTGGTGCATTCTCTTCAAAGTAAGCAGCTGGATGTGGTCATTATTCCGGCGAATGAATTGCCCGTGTATGCGGATGCTACATGGATTGAACAGGTGCTCAGCAATCTGCTGACCAACGCAATCCGTCATGCCGAAGAGGGCAGTACCATAACCGTTAGACTGGAGAGTCAGCCCAAGAAGCTTCTGTTCACCATACACAATAAAGGGGAGCGAATCCCCGAGGATCAACTGGCGCATATCTGGGAGCGGTTCTACCGGATCGAGGCTTCACGCAGCCGTCTGACGGGCGGGACCGGACTCGGATTATCCATTGCGAAGCAAATTTTAGATATGCATGGCTGCCGGTATGCAGTGATGAACACCACGGACGGCGTCTGTTTTAGTGTAACCTTTGGAGGCTGAGCCGCCCTAATACTAACTTGTCAGGAAAGGAGTGAACAGCATGAAATGGAGCTGGCTGCCTTCAATGTGCACACTGGGAAACCTGGGCTTCGGATCAATTTCCCTGCTATTCACGATTCAAGAACGTTATGATCTTGCTTTATTAATGATACTGCTGGCTGCGATATGCGATGTTATGGACGGATTGCTTGCCCGGATGCTGCATTGCACCAGTGATTTTGGTAAACAACTGGACTCTTTGGCGGATATTATTTCTTTTGGTATTGCTCCCGTCTTTCTTATTCTGTTATACCGGCTGGAGAACGTGCAGTGGGTCGGACCTGTGGCTGCGGTCGCATTCCTGATCTGCGGGGCGCTGCGGCTGGCCAGATTCAATATCTCGGCTCCTTCCAAGGGCTTCGTGGGCATGCCGATTACGGCAGCGGGATTGCTTCTGTCGATGACCACGCTTATAGGTGAACGACTGAAGCCGGAAATGCTCATTTTAATTATGGGACTGTTGTCTATACTGATGATAAGCAGGGTTCCGTTCCCTTCGTTCAAAAAATTCGTTAACAGGAAGTGATTGTTCATGCCATGGGTCATCGAGATGATCTCACAATACGGTTATATAGCTATATTCGCGCTGCTGGCGCTCGGGCTTGTCGGACTTCCCGTTCCCGATGAGCTGCTGACGCTGTTCGTTGGCTATCTATCCTCTACCATGGTGCTGGATTTCTCGCTTTCGGTTCTGGTCTGCTTCATAGGTTCGATTACAGGCATGCTGATCAGCTACACCATCGGTCTCAGAGTAGGGCAGCCTGTCGTGGACCGGTACGGGAAATGGGTAGGCCTGACGCCCAAAAGGTTTGCCTATGTCAAACGCTGGTTTTTCCGGTTCGGCAACTGGACGATCTTCATCGCTTATTTTGTTCCGGGCATCCGGCATGTGACCAGCTACATCTCGGGCATCAGTGCCATGTCCTTCCGAAAATATTTAGTGGTTACCCTGGCTGGTGCCTTTATCTGGTCACTCCTGTTTGTCTCCATCGGCTATCTGATCGGATCGAAGCTAACCTTTGTCTAATTAAGTAATAATCTTTTATAATCAAACAGGAACTTACAGCGGCTGAACGTTCTGTTATATACTGCAAGTAGTATTATTGCTATGAAGCTAGGAATTATAGCGATCTTAGGAGGTATGACTGTAATGCCCGAATTACAAGAGATAGTGATTGAAGAATATGTGCCAGCTAAGCATGCCGCTTCCATTGCCGAGATGTGGAACAAAAGCGCAGAGAGCTGGGGCGGAGACGGAGCGTACCGGACCGAGGAAAGCGTGCTGCGTGAACACGAGAACAGCCCGATGCTAAAGTTGTTCCTGGCGGTAAGCGGCTCAGAGGTCATCGGATATTGCAGCTTCTCCCACTATAAAGAGGATACCGGGGCGCTCTATATCGCTCTGCTCAACGTGAGACCGGATTACCATGGACGCAAGGTGGGCAAGGCGCTGGTAAGGCGTTCGATTGAAGAGACGATTAAGCTAGGCTGGCCGCGGCTGGATCTCTATACTTGGCCCGGTAATGTCAAGGCGGTGCCTACGTACAAGAAAAGCGGGTTCTTCTGGGAAAACCGGGATGATACCACTCACCTGATGAACTTCATTCCCTCTGTGCTTCAGACCGGAGCGGTGAAGTCTTATTTCGAGAAGATAGACTGGTATAACGACAGCGTCCGTGAAATCAAGGTGGAGCCTGACGGTCATGGGGAAAACGGCTTTGACTATTTTACATATGAATGGCTGAAGGATGGCCTGTCGCTGAAAATGGAATATGAGCGGACCGGCCGTGGCCTGCGCCTGATTGAGACGGAGGATTACCGGATACAGGTAACGATTCCTGCGCAGCATGAACTGCCGTTTGGAGCGGAATACCCTGTCATTTACGAAGCTGTTAATAAAAGCGGAAAGCCCCTGTCGCTCCAGATTAGCGGTAAAAGCAATGCGCAAATCCGCATGGACCTGGACGCTGCTCAGAATATCGAATCCGAGGCACGGATTGAAGGCCGTTTCTTCATCCATCCGGTGAAGGAGGAGCAGGATCTCTATCAGACCCACCCTGTGGTGGAGGCTGAACTGCTCATTAACGGCTTGCCTGCCGTATTCAAGCTGGGCATTAAGCCGAAATTCCCGGTCAAGGTCAAGCTCCAGGTACCTGACAGAACGCTTTTCGCAGGCGAAGAGGTCGAACTGGATGTAACAGTAGAGAATGAGTATAGCAAGGACACCGTGTTCAGCTTTGAGCTGCCGGAGGACGAGATTCTGTCGTTCAGTCAAAAGCGTTACACCGTAGAGGTTCCGGCAAAGAGCCGGAGAACCGTCACCGCAGCGGCCCAGCTGCTCGGGTACGGCATTTGGCACCATACGGTGAGCATCCGCAGTGTAGAAGAAGGAGCCGATTCAGCTATACTGGAACAGGAGCTGAGCCTGGTCTTCTCCGGAGCAGAGACGGCCTTCGGCGGTCCGACCGACAAGGACTGGATCATCAGCAATGGCCGCTATTCGGCCGTACTCAACAAAACAAATCATTGGCTTACTTTTTTCCAGAACCGTAAATATCTGATGAACCTGCCTTATCCTAAGCTTGGATTACCTTATACGAATGAATTCAACAAATTCTCGGCGCTGGATGTGAAGATCTTCAGAGATCAAGAGGCCATCGTGCTCGAAGCCACTTATGAGGCCGGCATCCGGGAAGGCTTGCTGCTGACGATGGTTGTGAAGCTGTTCAGCAACGGGATGGTCTCCCGTTATTTCAGAATCGACAACCCGCAGGCTACTGGTCAGGAGGAAGAGCTGTTCCTGAAGGACTGCTTCCGCTTCAACCTGCATGGCGGCGTCATCCCTTACCGCGGCAAATATATAGATCTGAGTGCAGGGCCTGAAGCCTCCGGCATGGATTACTGGGAAGCGCAGGAATTCACGGAGAACTGGATGTTCGCTGCGGATGAAGGCTTCTCCAGAGGGATTAGCTGGCCGGCAGAGCTTAAGCTGATCCAGGAGTCGTGGATGCATGCTGTGGAGCATTCCCTGGGACGAATTCCCGCTGGCGGGCATAAGGAGACGCCGCCGCTGAGGATCGCTCTGGGCACCTGGGACCATTGGCAGGATTTCCGTGCCTATGCGCTGCAAAGCGGTAACAGCAATGCTGAGGAACTGACCACTACAGAGCAGTTGGAGCTGAATCTGAATAACGGAAATCCGTTCATAAGCGGAGAGGCTAAGCTTCTCCTTCAGGAGCAGAAGAAGAGCTATCTGGCGGGTGAGATTCGGGTCTCTTCCGAAGCAGGCAGTGTGGAGGAAGCCCGGCTAACAGTGCAAGAGGAAGAGAAGCTCAGAGAAGCAGCTCTGCCGCTGACAGTACCATCGGGCGCTGTCCCGGATGTGCTGACCCTGCATCTGGATATGGACAGTTATGTTCAGGATCAATCCTTCTTGGTCTTGCCTGTCGCGGATGAACGTGTCCGGCAGGAGAGACTCACAGCAGAAGGGGCACAGGTACTGGCTGTGGACAACGGCATTCTGCGGATACAGGCCAGCCCTGACTTCGCGCCGGGATTGTTCTCGCTTGCCTATCAGGGCGAGGAATGGCTGGAATCTTCTTTTCCGCAGCCGGTTGCGAGATCCTGGTGGAATCCTTGGGTGGGCGGTATCGTAACCAGTGTAGGCGACATTGCCTTGCGCAGCTTCATGGAGGAGCCGTTAACGGCTGATTTCGCCGAATTAACCGATAATAAGGGGAACCGCTGGTCGGGGATACGGATGAGCGTAACCATTCAGAAGAATGATAAATATAAAGGACTCGTACTGCATCAGTATTTCATGCTGCTGCCGGGCGTTCCAGTTCTTGTCTCTACGGTACATGTGGAGCAGAATACAGGCGGGCCGCTATGCCCACTTACGCTTGAGACTTCAACTTTCTATACTGCCGCTTCCGATATGAAGGATGGAAGAGCGTATCTTAAGAACAGCAGAGGTCAAGAGCTCACCTACAAATCAGGCCGTGGACAGGCAGAGGATGCGAGCCATAACGGGATTCTGCAAGCGGGTTCCATGGAACGCCAGCAGCGTCTGTCATTAGTTACATCATTTAAGCATCCGTCACCTTCCCTGTTAGTCAATTCCGTCGCTTTGACGTCTTATGCGGAGGAGTACCTGCATCTGCAGGATGGCAAGGAGCAGTTCACCAAGCCGCAATTCTATCTGATCTCGGATCTCCAGGTACCTGAGCAGGCCTATGGCGATCTGCTGTCGATCCGGTTCAAGAAGTGAGTTAGAGAAAGGAAGCTTCTATGAAAATCATTGACGCACATGTGCATTATTCCAATATTGCAGCCTTCCACGAAACGGCGCAGACCTTGGCGCATATCGATTATACCGGCAAGGGACTCCTGGAGGAGTTCCGCCGCAGCGGTGTCATTGCCGGAGTCGGCATGGGAGTGACCGAGACGGTTGCCGGAGCTTTTCCCGATTCCGCTGCGCTCAATCCTATGCTGCTTGACTTGAGCGAGACGCTGCCGGACAATCTCTTCACCAGCGTGGGTATTAACCCGCTTACCCTTCATCTGGAGGGGCAGCTAGAAGCCCTGGAGCAATCGCTGCAACGCTCCGATGTCGTTGGCATTAAGCTGTATGCCGGGTACTACCACTTCAATGTGGGGGATGAGATTTATGATCCGGTCTACAAGCTGGCTGCCGCTTACAGCCTACCTGTGGTCATTCATGGCGGACTGACATACGCGGATCAGGGGCTGCTGAAGTATTCGCACCCGCTGTCCATGGAGGAGACCTTCCTGAAGCACCGGGAGATAACCTTCATGCTCTGCCACCTGGGCGATCCCTGGGTCATGGACACGGCAGCCCTGCTGGAGAAGAACCCTAACCTCTACACGGATCTGTCTGGCTGGATTGTCGGCGATCAGGCCAAGGTGGACCGGCTGCTGACTGAGCAGACCTATACCGATCATTTCCGCCGGGCGCTGGTGTTCGCCGAGAAATACGACCGTCTGGTCTTCGGCACCGACTGGCCGCTGGTCCCGCTCGACGCTTATATTACCTTCGTGAAGCACCTGGTACCGGAAGCCTATCATGAGGATGTATTTTATAACAACGCACTCCGCGTGTTCCCTAAGCTTGCGGAGCGGATCAGAGAACTGAATTTGTAAGGCTTGTAAGCTTCCCCCGGAATGGTGTTCCGGGGGTTTTTGGTTTGTTGCGCGGGGCAGCGGGGCAGGCTACTACTTCTGACGAATGACCTGTGGTAAGCTGAGTGTAGTGCTGCAACAGTTTTACAAGTGTTAGAATGAACTTTAGGGTGTTAAAGTCTGAGTATGAACATCGAGCTGATATTGGGCTGATATTGGGCTGATACTGGGTTGATCCTGCACCCTTTACCGTCTTCTACTCTTAAATTCAACTAGCTGATTGTATTTCCTGCAATAGAAAAGGCATAGCTGACCGTATAATGAGAGTCTATTGTATTTCATACAGTGGAATGTTGTGTTTGGGTTGAAAAATAGCCTTTTTTCAACATTCAATTGTACGGAATACACTAGATGCTATTTCGAAGCCTTTTTTACAGCTTTCTGTTGTATAAAATGCAGTTGCTATCGTTCCAGCGCCTTCAGTATCCGAATGAATGCTGCGGGAATGCGACGCTGGCTCGTAAAGGTCCGGTAATGGTTTAATTACAGAGGGAGGGGTATTATGCCATACATACAGGTAGATGATCTTGAAATGTTCTATGAACAGATGGGCACCGGAGAACCGGTGATCTTCCTGCACAGTCATTATTCCCGCAGCATGCTGGCCTTCAGCAGCCAGGTTCTGGACTTCCAGAACCAATACAGATGTTACTTCCCGGATCTGAGAGGGCATGGCAGGACCCGCTGCCGGGATCTGGACTGGTCTACTCCGCGAATAGCTGAGGATGTCGCCGGATTCATGGATCGAATGAACATTGAACGAGCACACCTTATTGGATATAGTATGGGAGCGGGCGTAGGGCTGTACCTGGCGGTGTACCATCCGGGACGGGTCGCTTCGCTGACTACGATTGGAACCAGCGGATTCTGTGAACCGGCTGGAGCGGGGGAGTACGAGCCTGAACAGCTGCTCGCGAATCAGCAGCAAGCCTTCATTGATCAGATGATCGAGAGGCATCAGGAGTCCCATCAGGGGAATTGGCAACACTATCTGCGGCAAACGGTGCAGGACTGGATCAGGTACCCGGATCTCACGGAGGAGCAGTTAAGCAGTATAAGTTGCCCGGCACTGCTCATTACCGGTGAGCATGACCCGTTCGCAGGCCAGGACAGAACGGCGAAGCTCGCTTCCCTCCTTACGGATGCAAGGACGCTAATCGTTCAGGGCGCGGGTCACCGCCCGCATATGCTAAGGGAACAGCCCATCCTGGTGAACGATACGATTCTCGAATTCCTTGCACAGAAGCGTATCCACTAACACAAGGGGAAATCCACATCCAGAAAGGACATACAGATGAAGAAAGTCATCGTGATCGGAGCAGGTATTCTCGGAGCCTCGGCAGCCTACCAGCTGGCAGGGATGGGGGCAGAGGTGCTGATTGTAGACCGTCAAGACAATGGACAAGCTACGGATGCAGCGGCAGGCATTATCTGTCCCTGGCTGTCGCAGCGGCGCAATCAGGCGTGGTACCGGCTTGCCAAGGCGGGGGCGCGGTTCTATCCTGAGCTGATTAGCCAGCTTATGGAAGGCGGCGAAGCGCATACCGGTTATGCCCGGGTAGGAGCGCTTAGTATACATACGGATGAGAGTAAGCTCGACAAAATAGAAGAGCGGGCACGGATGCGGCTGGCAGATGCCCCGGAGATCGGAGTCATTACGCGGCTTAGCGCACAGGAGACCCGTGAACGGTTCCCGCTGCTGGCGGAAGGATACGCCTCGGTTCATATCAGCGGGGCTGCCCGAGTGGATGGCCGCGCCTTGCGGGACGCTCTGCTTCATTCTGCACAGCAGCAAGGTGCGGTCATGGTTACCGGTGACGCTGCGCTTGCCTTTGAACCGGGCCGGGTAACCGGAGTCAACGCAGGGGGGCACTTTTATCCGGCGGATGAAGTGATTATCTGTGCAGGCGCATGGGCGAACCCGCTGCTCCGGCCGCTGGGCATTGACTTTATGGTAAGCTACCAGAAGGGGCAAATCATGCATTTGCAGGTATCTGACCACAAGGATACGGAAGTCTGGCCGGTGGTGATCCCGCCAAGCGATCAATATCTGCTCGCTTTTGCCCGCCAGCAGATGGTTATCGGAGCTACTCATGAGAATGACGTAGAAGGATATAATACCAGAGTGACCGCCGGCGGGATGCAGGAGATTCTGACTAAGGGGCTGGAAGTTGCGCCTGGACTTGCGGATGGTACCTATAATGAAGTGAGGGTCGGCTTCCGGCCGTTCACTCCCGGATTCCTGCCGGTCATAGGGGCTGTTCCCGGATGGAGCGGGGTCCTCGCGGCCAATGGTCTGGGAGCTTCCGGACTTACGATGGGGCCGTATATCGGTTATCAGCTGGCGAAGTTGGCACTCGGCAGAGAGCCTGATCTGGAGCTGGACGATTATACTCTCCAGAGAGCTATAACGGGCGGATGATTACGAATACATTTCCTTCATTGGAACATTATGATTCAATTCGGCTGACCGGATGAATTTTTGTTTGACAGAAGTGAAGGTCTGATCCATAATACAATCCATACTAAACATATATGATTTATAGGAAGGGTGGATCACACGTGATAAATTTAAAAGCTTCTATGAGAAAAACAGCAGGGCTGGGCACACTTGCGGTATTGTTCGTATCGCTGCTTGCCGGCTGCTCCGGGTCTGCTAATCCTGCGGATTCCAGTAATGGAACTAAGGCCAGTACGGCTCCAGCGGCAACGGAAAGTGCAAGCACAGCAGAGCCTGCAACTGGAGGCACCTTCGTGTATGGCCGCCCGGCTTCCGTAACCTCATTTGATCTGCATAACCAGATTACATCGAATAACGCATTTGCGATTGATAAAGTGTTTGAGTCGCTGGTTGCTTTTGACAGCAAAGGTGAGATTACGGATCAGCTCGCAGCCTCGCATACGATTAGCGAAGACGGCTTAACGTATACATTCGTACTCCGTGACGGTTTGAAGTTCTCGAACGGTACGCCGGTAACCGCAGAGGATGCGGTATTCTCTCTCCAGCGGCATCTGAAGGTTGGCGGTCCCCTGGCCATCTCGGCCAAGGTGGATACGGTGAAGGCACAGGATGAGAAGACACTCGTAATCACGTTAAAAGAACCCTACACCCCGTTCATCTCGGAGCTGTCGAACTTCTCGAACGGGATACTCCCGAATAACTTCGGCGGCGTAACCGAAGAGGAATTCTTCAAGAAGCCGGTAGGCACCGGGCCGTTCGTGATCGAGACATGGGACCCGGCAGGTGATGTTACCTTCACCAAGAATACTAACTACTGGAAGGAAGGCCAGCCTTATATCGACAAGCTTGTCTATAAGCTGATCCAGGACGACAGCCAGGCGATCAACCAGCTTAAAGCTGGAGCGGTGAATGCAGTTGAAGCCCTGTCATTACAGAATGCGGGTGAAATCAAGGACGGTGCAGACACTACAGTAGTGACGAACGGCAGCTGGGTGACAGAACAGCTATTCTTCAACACACTGGATAAGCACTTCTCCGATGTACATGTCCGCCGGGCACTGGCCCTGGCGCTTGACCGTGACGGACTCACCAAGGCCCTGACCTTCGGCTATGCGCAGACGGCGACTTCCCTGTTGCCGACAACGATTCCTTACAATGCCAATGATAAGATCAAGGCGCTGAGCTTCGATCCGGCGGCTGCCAAGGCAGAGCTGGCCAAATCGGCCTTCCCAGACGGCTTCTCCACCAAGCTGCTGGTTGCTTCCGGCAACAGTACCCGGGCCCAGGAAGCCCAGATTATCCAGGCTGCCGGCCAGGCGATCGGGATCAAGATTGAGATTGAATCAGTGGAGCTGGCTACCTTCCGCGAACGCTTCTTCGCTTATGATTTCGCGGCGATGCTGAACAGCGGTCAGGCGGATTCCCCGGAAGCGAACTCGATTCTGGCGTTCCAGACCGACCCGGAAGGCTTCAGCAAATCGTACTGGACGCATTACACGAATGAGAAGGTAACCAAGCTGCTATATGAAGGCCAGAAGACAGCTGACGGTGAAGGACGGGCTACCATCTACACGGAGCTTTTACAGACGCTGGCAGATGAAGTTCCTTACATTCCGCTGTACTATCCGGATATCCTGATCGGCGCCCGTTCTTCTGTTGACGGACTTGTGGTTCTGCCTAACGGCAGCGTCCGTCTGGAAGATGTCCGGCTAACTAAATGATGAAATCCAAGCTGACCCTGAGCGGTGCAGCTGAAAACAACGGTTCTTACAAGTGGCTGGCCCTAGCCCTTGTAAGAGCCTTACTTGTTATCCTCTGCGTGATGACGGCGGTCTTTTTCCTGATCCGAATGGTACCCGGCGATCCCGCCAAAATGATTCTCGGTGAATACAGCACACCTGAAGCGCTTAAGAATATGCACCACACACTGGGACTTGATCTCTCCTTATGGGAGCAGTTCACCCGGTTCGTGAAGCTGCTGTTCACTCAGGGAGATACCGGAAACTCTATTATTGCCGGCACCTCGTCCAGAGAGCTGATTGCAGAGCGTGCTCCGGTCACACTACTGCTGATTGTAATCGCCTCGGGCCTTGCGATAATTACAGCACTACTGCTGGCAACGGTTGCTGCCACCCACAAGGACAAGCTGCTAGACCATCTGATCCGCATTATTCCAGCGGTCACCCTCGGGATGCCGGTCTTCTGGGTGGGGATTCTGTTCATTCTGTTCTTCAGCGTGCGGCTGGGCTGGTTCCCCGTAGGGGGAATCGGCGAGGGCTGGTCGGGTACGCTCCATAGTCTGGTACTTCCGGCAATCACGATTGCTTTTTCGCAGATTCCTACGCTGGTCCGCTCGCTGCGTGCGCAAATGCTGGAGGTGCTGGAATCCGAATTCGTTGTCACTCTCCGGGCAGCAGGAATCCCGTCCAGAGTCATCCTGTTCAAGCATGTGCTGCGCAATTCGGCGCTGCCGACGCTGATGCTGCTTGGAGTGAATGTGTCCTACCTGATCGGAGGAACGCTCGTTGTGGAGCAGGTCTTCGGCATCAAGGGCATAGGCAGCCTGCTGTTCACCTCTATCTCGAACAGGGATTTCCCGGTGATTCAGGGGATTGCGCTCTATTGTGCGCTGGCTGTTGTAATCATCAGTCTGCTGATTGAAATTATCTCCGGGGGGCTTGATCCCAGAACGAAGGGGAAATCATGAATACTACACAGATAGACACAACCTTACCGGACCTCGGGAAGCCCGCAAGCGGACTCCGAAGAGTACTTAACACCCCGTCACTGCTGATCGGGATCATTATGTTCGCAATACTTATACTGCTCGCCATATTCATCCCTTACTTAAGTCCCTATAACCCGACAGAGCAGAATCTGAGCGCCTTCCTGCAGCCGCCTTCCGCAGCCCACTGGCTCGGTACCGACCAGCTTGGCCGTGATTTGTTCACCAGACTGATCTATGCCGCCCGGACGGATCTGACGATCATGGTGCTGGCTGAGATTATTCCGTTCTGCACGGGCGTCATGCTGGGCATGATCTCGGGGTACTATGGCAAATGGACCGATAGAATTATATCGCTGATCACGGACACTTTTATTGCCTTTCCGTTCTATCTGATCGTTATCATCGTGGCCTTCGCCAGCGGGGCAGGGGAGCGCGGAATCTATATTACCTTCATTCTGGTAGGCTGGATTGTATTCGCCCGTGTGGTCAGAGGACTGAGTGCTTCCTTCCGGAAGCAGGAATGGATCGCCTCGGCGCAGACACTTGGTCTGCCTGGATACCGTATCCTTCTGCGCCATCTTCTGCCGAATGTATTGCCGCAAGCCGTTGTCGTGCTGATGACGGATATGATCGGACTCTTGGTAGCCATTGTTACGCTGGGTTATCTGGGCATCGGAATTGCCCCGCCTACGCCGGATTGGGGAACGATGATCGCAGACGGACAACCCTTCATTACCACAGCCTGGTGGCTGTCGGCGGTTCCCGGCTTCGCAGTCGTGTATACGGGAATTGCGTTGTCTCTTCTGGGAGACGGACTGGCCGATATCTGGAGGAGAAAAGGATGACAACACAATCTGTACTTGAACTCGAAGAACTGACACTCACGGCCCCGTCCACAGAAATTCTGGTCAACAGTGTCAGCTTCTCCCTTGAACACGGCGAAAGCCTGGGACTAGTGGGCGAATCCGGCTCAGGAAAATCGCTGACGTTGCGGGCCATTCTCGGCCTGCTTCCACGTGGTGTGGAGCAGACCGGGGGAGCGGTCCGCAGCAAGGTAAGCAGTGCAATGGTGTTCCAGGACCCCAGAGGAGCGCTGGACCCGCTCTGCCCGGTAGTGAAGCAACTGACCGAGGTTGTATATTACAGACAGAGAACCAGCCATAAGGCTGCGCGGCGCATCGCCCTGGAACTGCTTGAGCGGCTCGGTCTCCCAGATTCGCTGAAGACAAAAGACCGCTATCCGGGGCAGCTCTCCGGCGGCCAGTGCCAGCGTATCGTCATTGCTCTGGCGCTGGCCTGCAAGCCGGGCATTCTACTCTGTGATGAGCCGACCACCGCGCTGGATGTGACGGTTCAGCGCCAGATTATAGATACGATTACGAGTCTACAGCTAGAGCTGGGCTTCGCTATGGTCTTTGTGACCCACAACCTGGCAATCGCAGCCAATCTCTGCTCCAGACTGGTTGTGATGAAGCAGGGCCGGATCATTGAGCAAGGCGAGACGCATAGCCTGCTGCGGCATCCGGCTGAGGCGTACACACAGATGTTAATGGATTCGGTGCTCCCTCTGCCGGAGCTGGAAGGAGGCGGGGCCCTATGGAAGTAGCATTACAGGTACAGGATGTAACCGTCCGTTATGGCGGGTTCACCGCCCTCGATCAGATCCGGCTGGAGCTTGCGCGGCATACCACCCTGGGGCTTGTCGGTGAGTCCGGCTCCGGGAAGTCTACGCTGGCCCGGGTCATTGCCGGACTGATCACCCCGGATGAAGGACAGCTTCTGCTGGGTGCGGAGCTGTTAGGCAAGAAGCGGAGCAAGCCGCAGCATAAGCAGATTCAGATGATCTTCCAGAACCCGGATTCTTCGCTGAATCCCCGGCATACCGTCCGGGAGATTCTGGCTGAAGCCTTGCTGTTCCACGGGATTGTAGAGCGTTCGCAGGTTGAGCGCAGTAGTAAGGAGCTGCTTAGCCGGGTGCAGCTCGATTCCAAGTCACTGGACAGATATCCACATGAATTCTCAGGTGGACAACGCCAGCGGATCGCTATTGCCCGCGCGCTTAGCGTGGAGCCTAGCCTGCTGATCGCCGATGAGCCTACAAGCGCACTGGATGTCTCGGTGCAGCGCAGCGTGCTTGAGCTATTCCATACGCTGCAAGCCGAGCTTAATCTTACGATGCTGTTCATCTCCCATGATCTGGGAGTCATTCATGCCGTCAGCGATACCGTCGCTGTCATGCGTCAGGGGCAGCTGGTCGAAGTGAACGCCAAGGATGAATTCTTCGTCCGGCCCCAGCATGAATACAGCCGTGAGCTACTGTCTGCGGTACCCAAGATGCCGCAATATTGAACATTCAACACATCAGGAGGATTATATGAACCGTCAAACAACAGGATTCGTACCATTGACGCTATCTGAACTGGACACATTAACACAGCAGCTGTCCCGGCTATTAGGGACACAGCATCCTCCGGTAATCATTCCGGGGGAGGCGATTCTAGGCATTGAGGCGGTAGCAGCAGGAATTGCAGCACCGGGACGTACGATTCTGAACGTAGTAACCGGACCTTACGGCAGCTTGTTCGGAGAGTGGCTTACGCGCGGCGGAGCTACAGTGGCGGAAGTGAAGGTTCCCTTTGACCAGGTGGTTACGGTAGAGGAGGTTGCCGCAGCGATTGAGCTGCACCAGCCGGTTGCGATTTCTTTGGTGCAGGCAGAGGTGGTTACAGGCGGCTCGAACCCTGCGGAAGAGATCTTCAAGCTGGCTCGCAGTCATGACCTGATTACGATAACGGATTCCGTGTCTGCTGTCGGAGGAGAAGCGCTGTCTGTGGATGAGTGGGCAGTGGATTTCGCTGTAATGGGTGCGCAAAAAGCGCTCGCCGGTCCTAACGGAATCAGCGCGGTCAGTATTTCTCCACGCGGCTGGGCCTTCCTGGAGTCGAACGAACGGGCTCCGCGCAATTCCATTCTGTCCTTGCTGGATCTGCAGCCGTCACAGGATGGCGCAGCGCCGCTCCGCGTCCCGCCGAATATTCCGGTCCTGGAAGCCAGAGCCCTGATCGAAGCCCTGGAGGCTGTTGCCGAAGAGGGGCTGTCACAAGTGATTCAACGGCATGAACGCGCAGCGGCCTCTGCTGTCGCCGGGATCGCGGAGCTTGGGCTTACCCCTTGGCAGAAGGACAGCAGACATTATTCCACGCTGACTACGACTGTCCGGATTGACGAGCAGCCGCTTCTGCTGATCAAGCAGCCTATCGGTATCGTAGCTCCAGGGGACGGGGAGTTATTCGGTCAACTGCTGCGGATGAACCATTTCGGAAGTAATGCCAGCCGCGAGAGTGTGGAAGCAGCGGTACAGACGCTGGCCAGACTGCTGAAGCTGGATGCTGAACCGGCAGTTCAAGCCGTCCGCCAAGTCTGGGGGGAAGCGGAATGATCCTCAAACAGCCGCAATTTCAGGCATACAATGGAATCCATATTGCAGGTATAGAGGGGAAACGCTTCGATATCGAGATTACGAACGGGCGGTTCACCGCCGTGGCAGAAGCGGGTCCACAGCCGGAACAGGCAGACGGCTCCCGGCAGCAGCAGCTATGGATCAGTCCGGGCATTCTGGATCTGCACACCCATCTGGCCTGGACTGACTTCGACCATGAGGATCAGCTCCGCCGGGACCCCCGCGAGATTGAGGTGATGCAGGCGGAGGCCTTCGCCGCTACCTTGCGGACGGGGGTAACTACAGCCCGCGATGCGGGCGGTATTCTGCCTGCCACGATCCGGCATCTCGTGAAGTATTACCAGCAGCCGCTGCGGGTGGAGACCAGCAGTGAAATGCTGGGAGCTGCCGATGCCAAGGGGATCAAGCATCTGGAGAACCGCCTGACGGAGATCTACGCGACCGGGGCAGGCTGGGTCAAAATCATGGCAACCGGAGGTCTTGGAGCACCGACCGAGAAGGTTACAGAGCCGAACTTCTCCGGGGAGGAATTTGCCTTCATCGTCCGTCATGCCCATGCGAACAGCAAGAAGGTATTGGTGCATACCTGGGGCGGGGTGACGATTGACTGGTCGATCCAGGCAGGTGTGGAATCTATTGAGCACGGGATGTTCATGACCTGGGATCAGGCCGGAAGACTGGCCGAATCCGGCGTGGCTTACGTGCCGACCACTTCCATCTACCGGATCGCTGCCGATCCGAAGGGAGTGCTGGCGCTGCCGCCAGTCATCTGTGATCGAGCAGCCCGGGCGGCCGATGCGCACGCCATCGCGCTCGGATATGCCAGAGAGGCAGGGGTGCGGCTGGGCTTCGGCACCGATTACGCCACGCCTGCGTTGCATGGCTACAACCTGCAGGAATTCGACACCCTGCTGGACTATGGCCTGAGCCGTGCGGAAGCATGGCGGTCGGCTACAGAAGACGCGGCCGGGATTCTCGGAAGCGGCCATGAGCTGGGCCGGATTGCGGAAGGCTATATTGCCGATGCGGTCATCTACGCCGCCGATCCGTATCAGGCCAAGAATGCAGATCAACTGCGCACAAGCATTGTTACGGTCATTACCGGCGCGCAGGAAGAGGATTTGCTGTAACAAATGTGTGAAGAGGCTGTCCTTTCTGATGAAGGACAGCCTCTTTGCGGTCTGATGGCCCGAAGCCTACGTAGACGGATGTGCCAATGTAATCGAAAAACTGATCACATTGGGGCGATACGTAGGCATGTGACCAAATGTAATCGAAAAACCGATCACATTCCGCCCCGCAGAGCAGCCCCCCCGCTTTGCACTCGCCAACGTATTCAATTCAAATTGTAACCATTTATAGCTCCGTATATTGCTTAACCACTTGATCCAGGTAGGATTCAAGCGCAGGCGTCTTTTGATTACCAAAAGTATTCAGAAGCGTTACCAGCTTGACCAGGATGTTCAGCACTTTGTTATCTCCTGTACCCTCCATCAGTGCTTGCTCGTAGGCCCGGCGCAGCTCAGGGTCGATTTCATTAGTATCGTAATCGTAGGCTGGGGTATTATCCGAGCCGAGCAGTACTAGGGGAACGGTATAGGATAGTTCATTGCGGATGGCCGCCGTCCGGTTCGACTTCGGATAATCCTGGACATAATCACTCATAATGGCCGCTCTGCCGATCAGCTCATCCCAGGTAATCACAATGCCGGCGTCGAAGGTGGACGGCTTGTTGCTCTCAGTGGCCATGATATCAATATAAGCGGCAATGTCCTTGCTAATATAGGGCTTGAATACCTTGAATCCTTCATAATGCATAACCGCATAATACATACCTTCGCTAGTCTCCAGCTTGTAGCCCTTATCCCATATTTCTTCCATCAGCTTGCGGACCGCAGGTGCTTTTACCCGCTTCAGGATCTCCGTATAGGTCATGTCGTTGTTAATTTCGGCATCCATTAGCGCCTTTTGCACAGAATCTGTGTATAGCTTCTCAGAGAACCGCTCAAGGCCCGCCTTCTGGGCATTCTCCAATTGAAGGGTCATTACCGTGCCGTACCAGGAGCCAACTTTGGAGATATGGTTCATAAGATATTTGCGTGCCTGCGCGAGGCTTGCGGGATTGCTGACATACTTGCGGAACTGGTTATAGACCGCCTGGGTATCCGATGTGGATGCCGCAGCTACTGGCTGTGCACCTGCAAACACTGTAACTCCTGCCAGAGTCAGAGCTGTACCGAGCAGCACCGCTCTTGCTGTTTTTGTTAAGGATTCTGGTAATGTTCTCATTATGTACCTCCCACGGGATAAGATGCGTGCTAAGATGCGCTATCCTATTTATTTGTACAAATTTAGGGTAAGTGAATCGCACGGCCCCTTCTGAAATAACGCTTGACTTGGAACGCATTTCATAACCTATAGTTCAGTGGAAGACTAGACAAAGGGGAGAAGAGCATATGAAACAGACCGGCAGAAAGATTATTTTCATCGATATTGACGGAACGCTTCTCATGGAGAATGGAATGGTCCCGGAATCGGCAGTGCAGGCATGCCAGCAGGCACGGAAGAACGGGCATTTGCTGTACCTGTGCACCGGACGTTCCAAGGCTGAAATCTATGATTATATCTGGGAGATCGGGTTCGACGGGTTGATTGGAGCGGCCGGCGGATATGTGGAGAGTCGTGGTGAAATGCTCTATCATAAAAAAGTGACCCCGGAGGATGCGAAGCATTTGATCGATTATTTTAACGCGAACGGGGTCGATTTCATTCTGGAATCCAATACGGCGCTTCACGGCAGCCGCCATTTACAGCCGCATCTGGAACGCAGAATCTATGGCGATTTACTGAATGATCCCGAAGCCCAGGAGAGAAGACGGCAATCGCCCCATCCTTATATCGCAACACTCACTTACGGGGACGAGGAGTTATATCTGGATGATGTCAACAAGGTATGCTTCTTGGAGAGCAGCCTGCCCTTTGATCAGATTCAGGAGGAATTACAGGACCGGTTCACGGCGATTCAGTGCTCCATCCCGATCTTTGGCGAGAACAGCGGAGAGCTTATGATGCCAGGCGTTCATAAAGCTGCGGCTATTGCCGATGTCCTGCAGCATTTGAGTATCCCGCTTGAGAGCAGTATGGCGATTGGTGACGGGCTTAACGATCTGGAGATGCTGGAATATGTCCAGGTTGGAATTGCGATGGGCAATGCCCGCGAGCCGCTCAAGGCAATTGCTGATCATATCACCGATTCGATTGAGGATAACGGACTGTATAACGCCTTCCTGAAGCACGGACTGATCTGACTAACGGGTTGATCTCCAGGAAGAGCTGTGTTAAAATGCACTTAATTAAGCGACGGGAGTTGAAGAGTATCGTGCGGACATTTCTTGCGTAATGTGACCAATAAACAAGCGTTATTTGTGGCGCGCAATTTATGGTTGATATGCAGGAAGGGTCTGCCTCTTTTCACTCTGGTCCAAATATCCTTATTCAAGTCTGCCTGCAGGTAAGTATCCGGGGAACAGATTTGCTGTGTTTATTTGAGCTGCGGGAGGAGAACCTTCTTGCAGCTTTTATTTTTGTAAATACAGGAGGATATACGTATGTCTTTAATTAATGTGAGTAATTTAACATTTGCCTATCAGGGCACTTACGATAATATTTTTGAGAATGTGAGCTTTCAGCTGGATACGGATTGGAAGTTGGGCTTCACTGGACGCAACGGACGTGGTAAAACAACCTTTCTGAACCTGCTGCTCGGCAAATATGAATACAGCGGAACGATCTCCGCACAGGTGGGCTTCGAGTATTTCCCTTATGAAGTTGCTGACCCCACGGCTCTTACCGTGGACGTCATGCAGGAGATCGACCCGGAGCTTGCGAACTGGAAGTTTATGCGGGAGCTGTCTCTGCTGAAGGTGAGTGAGGATGCGCTGTACCGGCCGTTTGAATCGCTGTCGAACGGAGAACAGACGAAGGTGCTGCTGGCCGCTCTGTTTGCGCGCGAGAACCAGTTCCTGCTCATTGATGAGCCGACGAACCATCTGGATGCGAAGGGCCGGAAGCTGGTCAGTGACTATCTGCGTACGAAGAGTGGGTATATTCTGGTGTCGCATGACCGGGCTTTTCTCGATAACTGCGTGGACCATATTCTGTCGATCAACAAGACCAATATTGAGATCCAGAAGGGCAACTTCAGCAGCTGGTGGGAGAATAAGTCCAGGCAGGATCAGTTCGAGCTGGCGGAGGATGAGAAGCTGCGGAAGGACATCAAGCGCTTATCGGACTCTGCCAAAAGAACGTGCGGCTGGGCGCATGAGGTCGAGAAATCCAAGAATGGCACCCGGAGCTCCGGCAACAAATTGGATAAAGGCTATGTCGGCCACAAGGCCGCCAAGATGATGAAGCGCTCCAAGTCGATTCAGCAGCGGCAGGAATCCGCCATCGCCGAGAAGTCGAAGCTGCTGCGGAATTTGGAGAGCGCAGACAGTCTGAAGATTGCCCAGCTTCCTTATCATAAGCCGCAATTGGTGGAGCTGGAGGACCTATCGATCCGCTATGAGGACATGGTAGTATGCTCCGGCGTTAACTTCACTCTGGAACAGGGGGACCGGATTTCCCTCTCCGGGAGCAACGGCTCAGGCAAATCAAGCATTCTGAAGCTGATCTGCGGCGGGGACATAAGCTATACCGGCCACTTCGCGCGGGACAGCCGGTTGTCTATCTCTTATGTATCCCAGGATACTTCACAGCTCAAGGGCAGCCTGAGTGAATATGCGAGAGAGCAGGGGATCGACGAGAGCCTGTTCAAGGCTATCCTGCGGAAGCTTGATTTCTCACGGCTGCATTTTGAGAAGGATATGTCCACGTATAGCGGCGGTCAAAAGAAAAAGGTGCTGATTGCCGCCAGCCTCAGCGAGCAGGTGCATCTGCACATCTGGGATGAGCCGCTGAACTTCATCGATGTCATCTCCCGGATGCAGATCGAGGAGCTGCTGCTGGAATATACGCCGACCATCCTGTTCGTGGAGCATGACCGCGAATTCTGCGCGAATATCGCAACGAAGCAGGTTAGGCTTGACTAAGCAGGTTATCAAATCTGTACCGGAAGCTCAAATTTTTCCTTCAACCGCTTGATGTCGGCCCGCGGGGGAGCGCCAAACATACGGGGATATTCCCGGCTGAACTGTGAGGCGCTCTCGTATCCGACCCGGAAGGCAACATCGGCTGCATCTGCAGACTCGGCTAATAACAGGCGGCGAGCCTCTTGAAGGCGCAGCTGCTTCTGGAACTGGATCGGGCTCATAGCCGTAACTTCCTTGAAGTTGCGGTGGAATGCGGAGACGCTCATATTGGCGATATCGGCCAGCTCGTCAATCCGCAGAGCCTGTTCACTATGAATGATAATATGTTCAATGGCTTCCCTGATCCGGTAAGTGCTGCTGCCTTCCATGGCAATCTGGGCCAGTGTTACTCCATAAGGGCCCTGCAGCAGTTTATACAGAATTTCCTTAGTATATAAAGGGGCAAGAAACGGGATGTCTTTGGGAGTATCGAGCAACCGCGTCACACGGAGGAGCGCATCCAGCAGGTTCGTGTCGATGTGCCCAACGAATAAGGCCCGCCGGGCATTCTCCCTGGGGAGAATCTGCAGCTGCGATTCATGGAGGACCTCTAGAATCTGACTTTGCGTGAATTCCATTTTGAAGCTTAGATAGGGAACCTCCGGGGATGCCTTAATCACTTGTCCCACTACCGGCAGGTTCATGGAAGCCACCAGGAAATCAGAAGAGGTATATACAAAATGCTCCTGGGCCAGCATAATCTCCTTCACGCCTTGGGTAATGAAGCAGAAACACGGGTTATACACCCGGTAAGCAGGCTCACTCGCCTGGGAGTAACGGATGAATTGCAGTGCAGGCACGGCCGTTTCATGAGCGCCGTCCCGGCCGGTATGCCGCTCAATCATCCGGCACAGCTCAACCTTTTGCGTTACGATTGCTTCAGTCACTTGAGAGCCTCCTTAGTTTCATATGGTTTCATTATAGGGCATATCCGGCGGGAGTGTTAATGAGCACGGTAGGATTAGGCAATCATTCGCGACTATTGTGATAACGCCAATCCTTTATCTGTTGCACAATAAGAGAGACTGTAATATACACTATTCTCAGGAAAGCAGGAACAAACGAATGGAATATTCAAAAATGGGCAATACCGGCCTTGAGGTCTCCAGACTGTGCCTGGGCTGTATGAGCTTTGGCGATGCCAAACGCTGGGTGCACCCTTGGGTGCTGGATGAAGAGCAGAGCCGGACGATGATCCGTACCGCACTGGACCTGGGCATTAATTTCTTCGATACGGCCAATGTCTATTCTGACGGCACGAGTGAAGAAATGCTCGGACGGGCTTTGAAGGACATGACTACCAGGGATGAGGTGGTGATTGCCACCAAAGTATTCTTCCCTATGCGAACCGGACCGAATGGCGGGGGCTTGTCCCGCAAGGCGATTATGAGCGAGATCGATCACAGCCTGAAGCGTTTGGGCACCGATTATGTCGATCTGTACCAGATTCACCGCTGGGATTATACTACACCGGTTGAAGAAACGATGGAAGCCCTGCATGATGTGGTGAAGGCGGGAAAAGCCCGCTACATTGGCGCTTCCGCCATGTATGCCTGGCAGTTCCAGAAGGCGCTGCATGTGGCTGATATGAACGGCTGGACCCGGTTCGTCTCCATGCAGAATCATCTGAATCTCATCTATCGTGAAGAGGAACGTGAGATGCTGCCGCTTTGTAAGGAAGAGGGCATTGCAGTCATCCCCTACAGCCCGCTGGCTTCCGGCCGGCTAACCCGGGACTGGGCGGAATCTACGCTGCGCTCGGAAACGGATCAGGTACAGAAATCCAAATATGATGCTACAGCCGATAAGGACCGCCTGATTGTTGAGCAGGTGGCTGCCATTGCGGCGGAGCGCGGAGTTCCGCGCATCCATGTTGCACTAGCTTGGCTGCTGCAGAAACAGCCGGTCACTGCGCCGATTATCGGGGCGACGAAGCTGTCGCATATTACCGATGCGGCGGGAGCGTTATCCCTTCAGCTGACAGCTGAAGAGATTGCTCGGCTGGAAGAGCATTACGTCCCGCATGCCATCGTTGGAGCGCTTTGAAATTCTCCATTCAGCAGACAACGGAATCAGCTTCATCCATTAAGCGCGTGCCGGTATCATCCGGCATGCGCTTTTTGCTGCACAGCCACTTCTGACATACCCGTTATATCCATTATGCCTGCCTCTGCCCGTAAGCGCTCACAAGATCAAATCAGAACGATAGATATCCAACCGCTGTTATGTAGGCGGGGGCAGGTAGTTCCTTTTATGATAGAGGTATCAAGGGGGGAGACAATTGTACAACAAAATCTACAAATACCGGTGGCAATATCTGATGATCTTGCCCGGGGTAGTCTTGCTGTTTCTGTTCAGCTATATCCCCATGGCCGGCATTCAAGTGGCCTTCAAGGATTTTCAGATTGGCACCTCGATCTGGGACAGCACATGGGCAGGCTTGGATAACTTCACATTCCTGGAAGACCCGCAGTTCCTGACCGTGGTCCAGAATACGCTGTACATTTCGGTGCTGAAGTTCATCTGCGGCTTCCCCGCCCCGATTCTGCTGGCACTCCTGATCAATGAAGTTACCCGGCCGGCGTTCAAGCGTTTTGTCCAATCGGTCAGCTATCTGCCGCATTTCTTCTCCTGGATCGTTGTTGCTTATATTCTGCAATCTTTCCTCACGCTGGACGGCGGGCTGGTTAATCAGTTCATCGGGCAAGCGGGAGGGGAGCCGGTGTTCTTCCTCGGATCGACCGAGTGGTTCCGTCCAATGGTTGTCTTCAGCGGCTTATGGAAAGAAACCGGCTGGAACACCATTCTCTATCTGGCCGCGATTACCACGATTGATCCGCAGCTGTACGAATCGGCGAAGGTGGAAGGTGCAGGCAAGCTGGCACAGATCCGGCATATCACCCTTCCCGGAATCATGCCGACCATCTCCATTGTGCTGATTCTCAGTATTCCAAGCTTAATTACAGTCGGAATGGATCAGATTTATCCGCTCATGAACTCTGCCAATCATAGTGTAGCCGATGTGCTGGATACTTATATTCTCCGCAACGGCTTGCAGCAGGGGTACTTCGGGATGGCGACGGCAGTAGGATTATTGTCTTCGCTAATCAGCCTGATCCTGGTCGTCTCAACCAATCAGCTGTCCAGAAAACTAAACGGGGAAGGACTGTGGTGAAGGCACATGAAAGCAAGCCGAGGTGAAAAAATAGCAGAATACATCATTATTGTGCTGCTATCCCTGTTATGCGTATCGGTGCTGTATCCGTTCCTCTACATGCTGGCAATTTCGCTGAATGACGGTGCGGATGCGGCCAAAGGCGGGGTCTATCTCTGGCCGCGCAGCTTCACACTGATTAATTACGAGATTGTGCTCGGCAATGAGACCATCAGGCATTCCTATCTCATTACAGTGGGCAGAACGATAATTGGCACTGTTGGCGGGCTGTTGGTCACCCTGCTGGTGGCTTTCGGCCTCTCCTACCGGGGACTGCCGCTGCGCAGCACGATTCTCAGTTACATCCTGCTGACTATGCTGTTCAGCGGGGGACTCGTTCCCTTTTACATCCAGCTGAATAATCTTGGCCTGATTAATACGTTCTGGGTGTATATTCTGCCGGGACTGTTCTCCGTCTGGAACATGTTCGTCATGTTGAAGTTCATTCAGGGCATCCCGGAAGCGCTTGTCGAGTCGGCGGAGCTGGATGGGGCTGGACCGGTCCGCATTCTATGGCAAATTATCGTTCCGCTATCGAAGCCTATGCTCGCTGCGCTGGGGCTGTTCACCGCAGTGGGCCACTGGAATGACTGGTTCGCCGGAGCCTTCTTCGTCACGAAGCAGAATTTGATTCCTGTGCAGACCTTCCTGCAGCAGCTGCTGTCGGCACAGGATCTGTCGGCCGTGCTGGGCTCCAACAACAATCAGGAGGCGCTGGCCCGCAGCTCGCAGCTACAGAATATTACGCTGATGTCGATCAAAATGTCTGTGGTGATGGTCAGCGCACTTCCGATTCTCTGTGTGTATCCGTTCCTGCAGAAATATTTCGTCAAAGGCGTTCTCCTGGGGTCAGTGAAGGGCTGATCTCTAAGTTTAATGGCCATAGAAACATTATGCAGTACAATAACCATATAGGGGGAGTATTCTAGTGACAATCAAACAAGCCCGGCTTGCAGCTCTGGCCATGACGGCGCTGCTGACTATCGTCAGCGGATGTTCCGGTTCCAATTCCGGCGGCGGAAATACGGCGGCAAACAACAGCGGTACAGGAAATAAGCCTGCTGCTACCCAGGCGGCAAGCGGTTCTACAGCCTTCAACCTCTGGCTTGGCTGGACGGCAACCATCAATAATGACAGCCTGGTGCAGAAGTATTGGCGGGAAGAGGAGCCGGGGGTGGAAGTCAAGCTGGAGGCTACACAGGGCGATGCGATGACAGCGCTTAACCTGAAGATCAATACCGGCGGATTTGAGGATGCGGCGATCTTCAGCCGGAACGAGACTGTGAAAAGCGCCATGCGGCGCTCCAAGCAGGTGCTGCCGGTGGAGCAATATTTCGACATGCCGGATAAATATCCGGGACTCGCGGCGATCCCGAAGCCCTATCTGGAGTTAATGAAGGACGAGGACGGCCATATCTGGTCGATTCCGACCTGGTTTGACCAGAACCCGGAAGAGCCTTGGCCGGGCTGGGCATCGCAGGGCTGGTTCGTCAGAACGGATGTGCTGGAGAAGACAGGCATGACTACAGCCGATCTGTCCACACTGGATGGGATTGAGACCTTTCTGAAGAAGGCCGCAGAGCAGAAAGACGCCTCCGGCAAAACACTGCTTCCCATGTCCTTCCTTATGGACACTAATGATTCGCTCGGGTGGAGTGACGAGAATGCAGTGTTGACTGCGTTTGGAGTCAGCACCGGCGGTAATGGCATTCAGAAGCAGGGGGATCAACTTCTCTTCGCTTATGATAATCCCAATTATAAGGCCGCTTATCAATGGATGAATAGGCTGTACCGGGAGAAGCTGATTGATCCGGAGGTAGTAACCAATAAGGGAGAGCAGTATATTGAGAAGAACAAATCCGGCCGGGTAGCATTGAATGTAGGCAGTTTCTGGAACATCAACGCTACTGCCTGGGAGACGCTAGATGGCCCTACGGAGCCAGGCTGGTTCTATGAAGTCATTCCTTTTCCGAAGGTTGCAGGGGTGGAGAAGCTGGGTATTAACCAGGTCACGAACCCGAATCCGGGGTATGATGTCTATATCAGCCAGAAGACCAGGAACCTTGAGGCCATTCTGAAATTCCTGGATTACAGCCTGCAGCCGAAGGCAGAACAGCAGCAGGTGATGAGCGAGGGGCCGGCAGGAAAGTACTGGGACTGGGTTGACCAGCCGCTGGGCAAGTGGAAATTTACAGATGAAACGTACAAGACCGCGCGCAATTCCGGCGATGCCGCCCAGAAATCCAAAGTGACACCGGAGCTCTATATGACCTCGTCCTACAGTAATAAGTGGTATCCATGGTGGAATACAGAAGATGGCGGTAAGGCAGGCGCAGGCAAGACGATTCAGTTCACCGAAGCCATCGGGAAGATGGGCACCATCCGCGTAGCTGAGCCTTATGATCTGATCGAGGTTAAGCAGGGCGGGGTATGGGAGAAATACTCCCTGGAGCTGGAAAATATCCGCAAAGAATACCGGGCTAAGCTACTGATGGCGGGGGATGATGCCAAGTTCGAAACGGAGTGGAACGGGCTCCAGGAAGCGCTGGAGAAACGCGGACATTGGAGTGAAGTCAAGGCCGAGTGGCTTGGCAGATATGAGGAAGAATTATTTTAAAATATGCCGGAGCGCCCTTCACCTGAGAGGGGGGCTCCCTTTATAGTTCGTGGGAGGGCCATATGATCAAACAGAGCGTAGAGAAAGCAATTATCCGTATGACCCGGTCCATGAACCTGAGAGGCAAAATTGTCCTGTTCTACGGCCTGATTGTATTCCTTCCGACGGTGCTGCTTGCTGCGGGGGCAGGCTACCTGATGCTGCAGACCGTCCGGGCCAATTATATTCTGACCATCAGGGAAGCTGTCCGCCAGAGTGCGCAGAGCATCGAGTTCCGCAAGCAGAGCTATGACCTTCTAGCTACGCGGACAGCGACAGATGGTGAATTGATCTCAAGAATAACGCGGGATTATACGGATATCACAGAACAGCTTGGCACCGTCAATTACGTGGACAGATCCTTCCTGTTTACAAGTAAATACCTTCCGGGTATTGAGAACTTTCGCATCTACCATACCAATGATACGCTGGTGCAGGACGGCGGCCTGTTGTGGAAGCCTGAGGGGCGGATGCTGTCCGGACAGCGTGAGCAAGACTGGTATGCAGAGCGGCTATCTTCTCAGGATAATCTGGTATGGACCAATGCCAAGGATGACAGGAACAAGCTTGTCGTATCCCACAAAATCCTTGACAGCAACGGGGAGGTACACGGGCTGGTCTATCTGCTGCTGGATTATAAAAGCGTGTTCGCCGAATCCTTCGACCATCCCTTTGACGGCGCCGGGGAAATGTATATCGTTGACGGCAGCCAGCGGATCATCGCCTCCTCAGAACCGTCCGAGATCGCTACTTCGTTATCCTCTTCCTCGTTAAGTGAATACTGGGGCAGCGCTGACGGGACTACCCGGACAAACAACGGAACGGTACTGATTACGCAGGAGATCAAATCCGGCTGGCGGGTTGGCGCACTTGTGCATCTGGACCGCCTAGAGGAGCAGTCGAGACGGATTCTGTATTATATCGCAGCGGGAATTGCGTTCTTCCTGCTGCTGTCGGTTTTCCTGATCATGATTGTCCTGAAGAATATCATCTGGCGGATCCACAAGCTGGGGAACCGGATGACGGATATATCGGAAGGATACTTCGAAGTAAAGGTGAAGAACCGTGACAAGGATGAGCTGGGTGAGCTGGAGGTGCTGTTTAACTCCATGTCCGGGCGGCTCGGGAAGCTGGTTGAAGAGCATACGGAAGCATTGCTTAAGGAGCGTGAGCAATCCTTCCGGGCGCTGCAGGCGCAGATTAATCCGCATTTCATCTATAACTCGCTCAGCCTGATCCGCTGGCGGGCACTGGATCTGCAGGATGAGCTGCAGGTCCGCACGATAGATGCGCTGACGACTTTTTACCGGCTGGCACTGGGCAATCAGGTCAATGTAACCCGGCTGCGCGATGAGCTGGAGCATGTGAAGGCGTATATCGATATCCAGCAGCTTCGTTATCCGGGCCAGGTGTCGGTGGAGTGGGAGGTGGAACCGGAGATCCTTAATCTCTATACCATCAAGCTGATCCTGCAGCCGATTGTAGAGAACTGTTATCTGCATGGCGTCATTACGGCCAGGGAGCATGCTTTTATTCAGATTACGGCTGAACGCAGAGGGGATGAGGTGCGCATCCAGGTATTTGATAACGGGCAAGGAATTGGCGGGGAGAAGCTCGAAGAGATACGCGCCGGTACCTACAGCGGCAGTAGGAACGGGTTCGGCATGAACAATATCAGGGAACGTCTGGCGCTATATTTCGGTCCCTCAGGCCGTCTTGAAATCGACAGTGCAGAAGACGAATGGACGGCGGTAACCATCCATATTCCGGTCTGCGCAGAACGTCCCGAGCTGAAGAGTAAGGAGGGGTAACATGCGTGCATTGATTGTTGATGATGAGCCTATGCAAATTCAAGGCCTGCTCAAGCATATCCGCTGGGAGGCGCTTGGCTACAGGACGCCGCTGACCGCCCGTTCCGGGATGGAAGCGCTTAAGGTATTGCAGGAGAACAAAGTGGATGTGCTCATTACCGATGTGGCGATGCCCGGGATGACCGGAATCGAGCTGCTCGCCAGAATTCAGGCCGATTATCCGCAGCAGCAGTCTATGCAGGCGATAATCATTAGCGGCTTCGATGAATTTGAATTCGTGCAGGAGGCGATCCAGCTTGGGGCTAAGGCCTATGTGCTGAAGCCGGTCAAGACGGAGGAGCTGGAACAGAAGCTGGAGGCCCTCCGCGCAGCAGCTGAGAAGAAAAAACGGTTGGAGCAGGAAACAGCCCTGCTCAGAGAGAAGGTTACAGAGAGCCGGGAAGTGTTATTGGAGCGATTCATTAATGATCTGACCGGAGGCTGGATTCACAGTGATGAACTGCTGGATTCATGGCGGCGTCTGCTTGATCTTCCGGCAGGAGAGTGGCAGGCTACGCTGTTCCTGTTTGACTGTGACAGTCTTCACCTGCATCATAGCCATGATGCCAAGGAGCAGATTCTACTGGGTGAAGGACTGCAAAATGCGGTGAAGCTTGGGCTGGACGGCTTCTCCGGCGCTTATATCGGGAAAGCGGGAGCAGGTGAGACTGCTGTGCTGGTTCTGGAAGCGATTCCAGAGATACGGGCCAGGCTGGAGAAGCAGCTAAGCTTCATTCAGGAAGTGCTTCAGGAACAATATGGTGCTTCCGTTACGGTCGGGGTCAGCAGAGAGGCGTGCAGCTGGACGGAAATTCCGCTTTTGTATAAAGAGGTACGGCATATGATTTCCGATGCACGGCTTGCCGGATACGGGCAGATTGTCTATTGTGACCGGCATCTGATGAACGAATACCAAGACTTCCGGCTGCGGGAGGAGTATATTCCGGAGATCGTCAGGCTGCTGGAGCTTGGGGAGAACAGCAAGGCGTCGGCTTATGCAAGCCATGCCTTTGAGATGATGCTGGCCGGAGAGCCCATCTCCTTCTCTTATGTGCAGGCGTTCGGCATGGGACTGCTTAGCGAGCTGGCACGCAAGCTTAAGCGCAATCAGGATACGGATACCGAAACGAACATTCTGATGTGGCAGCGTCTAATTGACTGCACCGGAGTGGAGGAGGTGCGGAAGTCCGTTCTGGAATATCTCGCGCATTATACACAGCATAAGCAGAAGGAGCAGACTACGCAGCAGCACCATCTGATCCAGCAGGTACGGCAGCATCTGGCCGCACATCTGCAGGAGAATCTGACGGTGAAGCAGCTGGCCGGGCTGTACCATCTCAATTCAAGTTATTTAAGCGTGCTGTTCAAAAAAGAAACAGGCCAGACGATCTCCGAATATGTCCAGGAAACACGCATGAATAAGGCCAAGGAGCTGCTCCGTGATCCTGGCATCAAGGTGTATGAAGTGGCGGAGCAGGTAGGGTTTCAGACGGCGGCTTATTTCACCTTTCTTTTCAAAAAGACCACGGGTACCACCCCGCAAGAGTATAGAGATTACTATTACTAGGAGTGATAATAGTGCTGTCAAAGATCAGCCTTGAAGGCGAATGGAAGATGCAGCTGGAAGAGAAGAGGAAGGGACTGGTAGTACCTTTTACCGATGTAATTATGCTGCCGGGAACTACCTCTTACGCCCGCAAAGGGCCGAAGAATGAGGAAATTCTGGTAGGCGCTCTGACGGATGAATACCGTTATGAAGGACCGGTCTGGTATTCCAGAGAGGTTGTGATTCCGGAAGAGCTGGCGGATAAGCACTGCTGCTTGTATCTGGAACGTACAAGGCTTACCACTCTCTGGGTGGACGGTGAGGAGATCGGCAGCCGTGACAGTTTGAATACTGCACATGTATATGAGCTGCCGCAGCTGCAATCCGGGAGTCATACGCTTACCATCCGGGTGGACAACACCGGCTATCCGACCAAAGGCGGGCATATGACCTCGCCGGACACCCAGACCAACTGGAACGGGATAACCGGCCGGATGGAGCTGCAGTTCTATGGAGAAGCCCGGATTAGCGGCATCAGGCTGGAGTCTGATTTGCCTGCACGTTCGGTGCGGATCTCGGCAACGCTGGAGAGCATGCAAGCTGTTACACTCGCGGTATCTGCCAGTAGCTTCAATAGCGAGACAACGCATTCCGCAGAGGAACAGGAATATGTCATCGCACCGGGTTCGTTCACTATAGACTATGCACTGGGTCAGGGTGCGCTGCTGTGGAGTGAATTTGCTCCTAATTTGTATACTGTGACCCTTGTTCTCATGGGCAGTGACGGGATTCCTGTGGACCGGCAGGAGCTGATCTTTGGGCTCAAGTCATTCCGGGCTGAGGGGGACAAGTTCACCATTAACGGGGAAAAAACTTTTCTGCGCGGCAAGCATGACGGCCTGATCTTCCCGCTCACCGGCTATGCTCCGACCGACGCCCGAGAGTGGGTACGGATTCTGGGTATTGCGAAATCTTACGGCATTAACCATTACCGCTTCCATACCTGCTGCCCGCCGGAAGCTGCGTTCACCGCTGCGGATCTGCTTGGAATATACATGCAGCCGGAGCTGCCGTTCTGGGGCACGATTACAGTAGAGACGGACGAAGGGCATAATCAGGCGGAGCAGGATTATCTGATCAGCGAAGGATATGCCATCCTGCGGGAGTTCGGCAATCATCCATCCTTCGTGATGATGTCACTGGGCAACGAGCTGTGGGGCAGTAAGGAACGGATTGATTCCTTCCTTGCAGATTATAAAGCGTTCGATGACCGACCGCTCTACACTCAAGGCTCCAACAACCATCAGTGGGTCCCGGAGGTGCTGGAGCATGATGACTTCTTCAGCGGTGTACGCTTCACACGCGACCGGCTGTTCAGAGGCTCCTATGCCATGTGCGATGCTCCGCTGGGACATGTCCAGACCTCGCTGCCAGGTACAATGAAGGATTACGACGACCAGATTGTTCCGCAGGGCTTCGGGAACAGTGAAGGAATGTCCGCCGATGCAGGCGGCGAGATCCTGATCCAGTATGGCACCGAAGCCAAGGCCGTACAATCCGGCGGTGAGTCCGGGGAGTGGATTCCGCAGGTTCCGGTAATTTCGCATGAGATTGGCCAGTATGCTACGTTTCCGGATTTCGCGGAAATCGGGAAGTACACAGGCCCGCTGAAGGCCGGGAACTTCGCCATTTTCCGCGAACGGCTGGAGAGTAAGGGGCTTGGCCATCTGGCCGATGCCTATTTCCGAAGCTCCGGCCAGCTCGCTGTTGCTTGCTACAAAGAAGAGCTTGAGGCTGCCTTCCGTTCCCGCCGGCTAGCGGGGTTCCAGCTGCTGGATCTCCAGGACTTCAGCGGCCAGGGTACAGCACTCGTAGGTATTTTGGATGCCTTCATGGATTCCAAGGGCCTGATTAGCCCGGAAGAGTGGCGGACCTTCTGTAATGATGCCGTACTGCTGGCAAGATTCCCTAAGTATAATTATGCCGCCGGGGAGGCCTTCGAGGCCCATGTGGAGCTGAGCTGCTTCCGCAGCGGTATGCCGGAGGCCATCGAGCTTCACTGGGAGCTCGCGGTTGAAGGGGGAGTTCGGACAACGGGCTCAGCCGGAGCCTTTATTCCTGCCGGAACCCACTATATTGACATTTGTGATCTGGCGATTGAGCTTCCGGAGGTTGACCGGATGAGCCGTGCGGAGCTTGCCCTCAGGGTCGAAGGAACTGATATTCGTAAGAGCTACGACTTGTGGATATATCCTGAGCAGAGGGATAACCCGCTGGAAGCTGAAGGCTTCCATGTGTTCACAGAGCTGTCTGATCAGGCAGTCTCCCTGCTGGAGCAAGGCGGCAACGTGCTGCTGATGCCGGAACCGCAGTCGGTTCAGAACGGAATCGAAGGCTATTATTGCACGGATTTCTGGTGCTACCCGATGTTCCGCTCGATCTCGGAGAGCATGAACCGTCCGGTTCCAATTGGTACAATGGGCCTGCTGATCGATAACCGGCATCCGGTGCTGCGCGATTTCCCGAGCGAGGCGCATTCCACTTATCCTTGGTGGACTATCGTGGAGCATTCCAAATCGCTTATCATGGACGAGGCGGACCGCAGCTGGAATCCTATCGTACAGACCATCGATAATTTCGAGCGTAACCACAAGCTGAGTTTTCTCACGGAGTGCCGTGTAGGTAACGGTAACCTGCTGTTGTGTGCACTAGACGCCGCTAAGGTAAGCGCAACTCTTGAAGGCAGACAATTCTTGACCAGTATAGCCGGTTATATGAATTCTACTGATTTCAAGCCCCAGTACCAGGCAACGATTGAAGAGCTTCAGGCATTGATTCGCTAACAGACTTGATAGAGCTGTCTCTAAGCCGTGAAGCGGCTATTGGGGCAGCTCTTTATTTAGATATTACTTCAGAATTCATATGCTTCGCGCTATAAATATTCCTTCTATAGAAAACAACCGATGAAATTGACTACATAGATTGTTAAGCTTCAGTATGGTATTGTTATTTTCGAGCTTTTGAGATCTAGTAATCTAGTTATACCGGAGGGAAATATGGATATTATTGAATTTCAGCAATGGGTTAAGGAATATTATAAGAATCGCAACTGGTCAGACTTGGATATCTTTGTCCGTATTGGATTTCTTGCTGAGGAAACCGGGGAGGTAGCTCGTGCAATTCGTGCACTGGAGATTGGCAGGGATCGTCCAGATGAGGTTGCAGGTACATTTCTAGAGAAAAAATCTGAATTAACAGAAGAACTTGGAGATGTTTTAGGAAATCTCATTGTGATCGCAAATAAATATGATATATCGCTTGAAGATATCCTAATATCGCATAAACAAAAGCTTCAGGCACGTTACGCAGAAAATTAAAATAAACAATGGTAGATGGCTGAATTGGCAGATGGATTTATTCCTCTTCCTGGAGCGGCAGTCTAAGCTGCTGCAATTAAGCAAACCATATGTACCTTAACCAGGCGTGCACGGCAAACTCTCAGCGTGCAATGGGTTAAGGTATTAATGGTTTAGGGTATTACTTACAAGTTTAAGTCGGATACTTCTCTACTCTGCTGAATATACTCCATGAACCTTTTGGAGGCGGGGGACAGATAATGGTCCCGTCGCCATTGCAGGCCCACTTCCCATTCCCAGCCCGGTTCCTGGATGGGAATCCAGACCAGACCGTCAAGCATCAGTCCCAGCGTCTGTGGAAGCACGGATACGCCGAGCCCGGCTTTGATGAAGCCGGCCACAGTAATCAGATCCTCAGCATAATAGGTAGAGGCCAGCTCGAAATTAGTATTTTGGAAGAGGGAGGTGATTGTGTTCTTGAGTCCACAATTCGTTTTCAGTCCTACAAACGGCTCACCTGACAGCTCGAACAGACTCAGCGAGGAACGCGCTGCGAACCGGTGGGAGCTGGAGACCACAATATAAATCGGTAATCTGCGAAACACCATCCATTCCTTATTCTCCGCCGTAGTCTCTCTGGACGTAATCAGCATATCCGAGGTCCCGTTATCCAGCGCTTCGTCGATATCCCCGTGATTCCCCTGATACAGATCGAACCGTACCTTCGGATGATCTGCCTGATAGTCTCTGATAAGCGATGGGATCAGGTCCACGCCAAGAATATTCAGATAAGACAGATGAACGGTTCCACTGTCCGCATTGGACGACTCCTCAATCTCCCGCACCCCATTCCCGATATTGCGCAGCGCTTCTTCGACCCGCGAACTGAACATAACCCCATAGCGGTTTAACTGGACATTGCGGCCCTTACGCTCGAATAAAGGAACCCCCAGCTCACTTTCCAGTTTGGAAATCGCATGGCTCAAGGCAGGCTGCGTAATTCGCAGCGCTTTGGACGCAGAGGTCATATGCTCAAGCCGGGCTACGGTCAGAAAATACTCCAATTGTGTAAGCTCCATGTAGACAGACAGCTCCCTTTATATATTAATATTATTCATGAATTTAATGAAAATAATAAATTAGACGCTCATATTAATCAAGTCTAATATATACATATAGACCTTAGGGCGGCTGGACTTCCAGCCTATCCTGAGGAATCCCTAATGAAAAGAGGCTGTAACGATGGCTATAACTTATGCTAGTCCGCTGACAGAATACGAAGGTAAAAGAATCCTGGTAACAGGCGGTACCAAGGGAATGGGACAGGCAATCGCTGCCCGGTTCACAGCGGCAGGCGCTGAAGTTATGACTACTGCCCGGACACTTCCGGCGGAAGGGCCCGCTTCTGATTTGTTCGTCCAGGCCGATCTGTCCACGCCCGAAGGCGTGGAGCGGGTCATTGCTGCAGTCAAGGCCCGGTTCGGGCGGATCGACATTCTGGTGAATAACGCTGGCGGCAGCTCAACACCAGCTGGGGGATTTCTCGCAGCATCCGATGAACACTGGATGGATGCGCTGAATCTGAACCTGCTGGCAGCTGTGCGGCTGGACCGGGGGCTGATCCCGCTCATGCTGGAGCAGGGCAAGGGAGTCATCATCCACATCTCTTCCATTCAAAGAGTGATGCCGCTGATCGAATCGACCATCCCCTATGCAGCCGCCAAAGCTGCTTTAAGCAGTTACAGCAAGAGCTTATCTAAGGAATTCTCTCCGAAGGGTATCCGGGTGAACCGGGTCGCGCCGGGCTTCATTCAAACCGAAGCAACCGGGGACTTCTTGAAGAGTATCGCGGAGGTGACAGGCAGTGTGGAAAGTGCGCTGCAATCGGTAATGGACGCGCTGGGCGGCATTCCCATCGGACGCCCCGGCTTCCCTGAGGAGGTGGGCGAGCTGGTGGCCTTCCTCGCTTCCGACCGCGCAGCCTCCATTACGGGTGCTGAGTACGTGATTGACGGGGGAACCGTACCTACGGTGTAAGTTGAAGCTGACTGTAGGCTCTGCTTAAACTAACTCTACCATTTAGAACAGTCGGTTCAGCCATTTTTGGCTGAGCAGCTGTTCATTTTTTGTTTTCTGTTGACAACAGCGCCCGGAAGTCCAAATGTTCACCGCAGCGACGACCTAGCTTTAAGTTGTAATAATTCTTTATCTTTTCTTTAGATTTGGTTTAGACTGGATTAAGAATGGCAGGCTATAGTTACAAAGAGCGCGGCTTGCATGACAAGATAGAGGGGGATTCACCATGTATACCATTCTCATAGCCGATGACGAATCGGAGATTGTTGAGCTTCTGCAGCTGTATCTGGAGAAGGAATATACGATTTTGACCGCAGAGAACGGAATTGAAGCGCTCCAGCGGATGCAGAATAACAAGATTGACCTGGCGATACTGGACATTATGATGCCTGGGATGGACGGGCTGCAGCTGCTGAAGCGGATTCGGGAGCATGAGCAATTCCCTGTACTGTTCCTGTCCGCCAAGAGCCAGTATCATGATAAAATCCTGGGGCTTGAGCTTGGAGCGGACGACTATATCGCTAAGCCCTTCAATCCGCTGGAGATTGTGGCGCGTGCCGGGGCCATGCTGCGGCGGGTGCATCAGTTCGATGCCAAGGCAGCAGAAGAGGAGAAGCCGAATGAGCAGATCGTGCTCGGCAGGCTGACGCTGGACCGGAGCACCTGTCAGGTTGAGGTGGCCGGGGAGGCCGTCGCTCTGACTTCTACTGAATATAAAATCCTGGAGTTGCTGATGCAGCAGCCGGGCCGTGTGTTTACACGCAAGAAAATATATGAGACGGTCTGGGAAGACTTCTACGTCTACGAGGACAACAGCATTATGGTGCACATCAGCAATATCCGCGACAAGATCGAACGAGATTCCAAGAGACCGGAATACCTGAAGACGATCAGGGGATTGGGGTACAAAATTGAAGCACCCGTGGAAAAGTAGAGATAACCGCCCGCTGCAGACGTCACTAACCATCGACTTCCTGCTGTTCAACTGTATGCTGCTTATGCTGGTGTTAGTGGTCTATCTATTCGTGCAAAAGGATATTGCTGAGGTTATCCGGGAGCGGATGACGCCAGATCCCAATCTGTCTGTAGAGGCCGGTACGTACCGGGAGGAGCTGGGGCAAGGGCCGGAGAGTGAGCGTCTGCTGAAGAGCGGAGGCTGGCTGGAGCTGCTGGATTCCGGCAAGCGGGTGATTCAGGTCATTGGTGAGAAGCAGGATGATATTCAAGCTTATGACGAGGACATGCTGTATCTGGGACTGGAGAACCGCAGGGGCCAACCTTTTTACTATTCTATTACGAGTGTTACGGAGCAGGACAGCGGGGCAGCCTGGATGTTGCTTAAGATTCCCCGCGATGTAATCAATATCTCCATTAACAACGAGTTTCTGGTCTCCTATCTGAATCATTCGGTGTTCTTTTATGTATTCCTGGTCAGCGGGCTGATTCTGCTGCTGATTTTTGTGTACAGCTATTGGGTCTCCAGACGGATCAAGAAGCCGCTGCGGGTGCTGAATCTAGGCTTGAACCGTATGATGGAAGGGCATTACAACACGCGTATTGCCTTGTATGCAGAGACCGAGTTCCTGCGGATCGGCCACAGCTTCAACTATATGGCTGATGTGATTGAGAAGACCACCGAGGAGAAGCGCCTGGCCGAGACAAGCAAGCAGCGGCTGATGGTCGATCTGTCGCATGACCTCAAGACCCCGATAACCAGCATCCAGGGGTACGCGCAGGCCCTTATCGAAGGACGCGTTACAGACCCTGAGCGACAGACGAAATATTTGAATTACATCTATACCAAGTCCGTTCAGGTCACGAAGCTCATTACGCATATGCTGGATCTGCTTAAGCTGGACTCACCGGATTTCATCCTCCGTATAGAGCGACTTGAGCTGGGCGATCATCTGCGGGAGATTATTGCCGACACCTACGGCGAGATTGAGCAAAAAGACTTCGAGCTTCACCTGCAGGTGCCCGAAGAAGAGCTCTATGCCCTTTATGATCCTGAGCTGTTCGCCAGTGTCATTAATAATCTGATCTCTAATGCCCTCGCCTATAATCCCGAAGGGACGCGCATCCGGGTATCTGTGATTCCTGAGGACACGCAGATCAGGATCGAGATTGCGGACAATGGAGTCGGCATTCCGAGGGAGCTGTGGTCTACGATCTTTGATCCGTTTGTGCGGGGGGATGAGGCCCGGACAACGGCCAGCGGAGGAACCGGTCTGGGCTTGTCCATTGCCAAGAAGAACGTGGAGAAGATGGAGGGCTCGCTGCAGCTGGAGAGCAGGGAAGCGGAGCCAACAGTATTTGTGATTCGTATCCCGAAGTAGAGGAAATAATTAACTTCTTGTCGAATGTACTGATCTGGAAGATTCCGGCACCTTGCCGGGGCACCTAACTTACATTGGGGGAAGGAATTAGAACATCTATGAAAAAACTTGCATTACTGCTCACCACTCTGCTGCTTGCGCTCGGACTGGTCTATCCGGGAGGCGCCGGACAGGCAGCGGCCGCAGCCGCACCGGACTATACGGAGATTGCTACGTTTGTCGAAGGCAGCCTGCTTATTTCGCCAGTCAAATCTGTACTCGTGAATGGCTCTTCCTATGTACCGGTTAAGCTGGCCGGACAGATTCCGGGTTTCACTGTGGCGGCGGATACCACTGGCGTAACGCTCACAGGCAGCAAAGGAAGCACCAAGCTGAACAAGGATAACTCTATTCTTTACAAAAGCTCCAATTACGTAGCCTTCAAAACCCTGCTCAAGTTCGGAGCAATCGATGGCAAATATGCCTCCAGCGCCATAGCGTTGTTCGTCTGGAGCACAGAGGATGGCAAGAATAAGAGCAATAGTATGCTGTACGCGATCAGCAAGCTGCCAGGTACGATGGGCACTGTGTTGGGTAAAAAGGTCTATTTATATGGACATCCGGGAAGCCATTGGGTGAAGAGTGTACAGTACATCGATGACTACAATCAGAACCTGGTGCTGCAAAATGAAGCCGGAACCGAATGGGTCCTGGATTTGAATGAATATGTGGACAATACTATGTACACCGCCACCCATCTTCAGCTTCTGCAAAAAGTCTATAATGGAACAACCGTATGGACCAGAAATCCTAATATGAACAATAGCCTTTTCAAAAACTTGGAGAAAGTGACCATCAGCAACTTCCGCTCCAATCCTACAAATGGTAATCTAGAAATCATCATTCGCCGGGCCAATGGGCAGGAGATTCCAATAGAGATTGATAGTGCTGAGAGCTATGTTACTTATTTAGATGAAATATTATGTTTCCAGAATCCGCGCACCCTCTTCAAGATCAGCGATAAAATGTGGTCTGCCATCCGTGAAGAGCGGGCGGTCAGCGGCATGACGATGACAGAACTCTTACTATGCTGGGGAGATCCGGACAGCATTAAAGATAATTATTTGGTGTACGGCAACCAATACGTCTATTTTCATAACAATAAGGTCTTCTCTATAGTAAGTCTGTAATTAAGCGTGGAAAAGGGGCTTCCCGTCAACGGGCTTGCCTAAGGAATTCATGGAATTCCTTAGGCAGGCTCTTTTTCGTTTGCTTGGACAGGATAGCCGGTGCAACTCTTCCAGGTTTTGAGCTTCGGGGATTTCATGTATAATGAATGCACTGGAACCAGCTATTCTTATACACTTTAGGAGGACATTATGGAACTCATTCAACCCCAGGCCATTCAGACCCGAATCGACGATTTCGTCTCTGAGGATCTATATATCCATCTTGAGCTCACAACAGGAGCTTATGCCAGTCATATCGACAGCACCCGTCCCCCGGGCTCGGCGTTCATCAGCAATGCGGTGATCCGTTATACGAACGGCTCCATCTCAGGGACAGGACCTTACCGGGTCGGCCTGAAGACAGAGCAAGGCTGGATTTACGCCGAAGGACTAACCCATGTGGATGAGCACGATACAGAGCGGCTGATTCTAGCCGGTCATGACAGTCAGGGCAAGCTGATTGTGGCGTTGCAGCTTAGCCGCAGCCCTTTTTAATGAAATTGGAGGAACAACTAACCGTGAATAATAAATCTATGGAACATGCAAGAATCCTGGTTGTACTTCCCCATCCCGACGATGAGGCCTACTTCGTATCCGGGACACTGGCAATGTATATCGCAGCAGGTGCAGAGGTGACCTATGCCTGTCTGACACTCGGAGAGATGGGCCGGAACATGGGCGTTCCGCTCATTGCGAACCGCACGACCCTGCCGGCCATCCGCCAAGCGGAGCTGGAGGCTTCCTGTAAGGCCATTGGGATACAAGACCTGAGGATGCTGGGCTTCCATGACAAAATGATTGAGTTCGAAGAACCGGCACGCCTGGATCACCGGATTGAATCGCTCGTGAAGGAGCTTACCCCCTCCCTGGTTATTACGTTCTACCCCGGTTATAGCGTGCACCCGGATCATGATGCCACTGGTGCTGCGGTGATCCGTACCATTGCCCGGCTGCCCGCTGCGGAACGTCCGGTCGTACATAGTGTCGCCTTCTCGAACGGCCATCAGCAGCGGATTGGAGCAGCCGATGTAGTCACCGATGTAACGCCTTTTATCACTGTCAAAATAAACTCCATTCTGGCGCACCGCACCCAGTTCCAGCCGGAGAAGGTGCTTGGCGGCCTTAAGCCAACCGAGCCAGCAATCTGCAACAAATACGGAACGGAACGCTTCTGGACCTACCGGTTCTCAGAATGCAAGGAACAGCCGGAGGAAGCGGCATTGTGCAATTAAGAATGGAGGCCTAGAGATGTCAGAACAACGGGTATACATCCGGTACCCTGAGGCGGGAGATGCCGCTGAGCTGATGGGGATGTACCTGCGTAACCGTGAATTTTTTGAAGAGCATTCGCCGGAGATCAGCGAGGATTTCTATACAGAGCAGTACCAGCGGGACAAGCTTGCGCAGTATGAAGAGTTCAGGGCAGCAGATGAGAGATACGACTTTCTGGTTATTCACAAGGCTGACCGGCGAATCATCGGCAGTGTCAGTCTGTCTTTTGTGGTAAGGGGACCGCTGCAGAGCTGTATGATCGGGTACAGTCTGGACAAGGAATATAACGGTAAAGGCTATATGACGGAGGCGGTGAAGCAGGTCGTGCGCTATGCCTTCGAGGAGCTGAAGTTCCACCGGATTACAGGGGAAGCTTCACCGGATAATCCCGGTTCTATCCGTGTACTGGAGAATGCAGGATTCCACAAAGAAGGCATTGCCCGGCTGAATGTGAAGATCCGCAGTGTATGGAAGGACCACCAGATTTTGGCAATCATCAACCCGGCGGATATTAGTTAACGGAGTTAACACTAACAGATTAGCACCTTAAATATTAACATTGTGGAGGATCACCAATGAGCCAGCGTTTACGAATTACCCGTTCCATGCAGGAAGAGAATGCAGAGCAGGCGCTAACCCTGGAGGAATGCAAGCGATACTTTGCCGCTAAATCCGGCTTCAGCTATTCACAGGTCTACACTGTGCAAGGTGCGGAGAGCACGATGTCGATCGAAGGGGATTTTTTCATGTGGAGTCATGAGGGGGCGGAGTACCCGTTCCGGCTGTACATGGGTGAGCTGTACGTGGCCTTGTCCATGGAGGCGATTGTGTCTGTGATTCTTGAGATTGCCACGGACCTGCGGGCAGATGTGGTTGAGGGGTAAGCTGAGTAAAGTTCAGATTAAGCTGTTTTTTACACATTCTGTATGCTCCCCGGATGTTATATTGATACAGTACATATAAGAACTGGGGGAACCAGAATGAATACATATCATAGCAGGGTACAAGAGCTTCACACGATGCTGACCCGCTTTATGGAGAATGGACCGTTTACCGGATTGCAGGTGGGGATCGTTAGTGAGGACGAGGTTCTTTTTACAGGAGAATATGGCAGCGCTAATGTGTCTACAGGTGAGCCTGTGGTCAGCAGTACTCTTTTTCACCAGGCATCTGTCTCCAAGACCTTCGTAGTTACGGCTGTGATGCAATTGGCAGAGCGTGGGCAGGTAGAGCTGGACTCACCTATAGTGAGCTATCTTCCGTATTTCAAAATGCACGACGAACGCTATCAGCAGCTTACGGTGAGACAATTGTTGAATCATACCTCCGGGATGCCGGATGAGGACGATTATGGCTGGGACCGGCCTGAATATGATGAAGGAAGTCTTGAACGGTATGTCAGAGGCATCCGCCGCCATGGCTTAATGAGTGATCCGGGTACTCATTTTGCTTACAGTAATATCGGTTATGAGATACTAGGGGATCTGATTGCCAAGGTTAGCGGCCTCAGCTTCGAGGAGTATATGCGGCAGCATCTTCTGGAGCCTGCTGGAATGAGCACGAGTTCATTTTTGAAAATGGAGGTTGAACAGGTGCTGGCTGCGGCCCATGTACTGAGGAACTCCAGAGGGTACGGACCCTATGTAAGCGAAGTGTTCCCTTACAATAGAGCGCATGCTCCCAGCTCCACACTGTATACGAATGCCCGGGAGATGTGCCAATATATGCTGATGCACCTCGGGCGGGGGCAGGCTGAGAACAGATATAATGCCCTACAGCCCGGCAGCTATGAACAGATGTGGAGTCCTACTATGGCTACAGGCTGGGGGCCGGAGCATGAAGATGTGGGTCTGGGCTGGTTCCTGGGCCGCTATAATGGCTCCCGGATGCTCTCGCATTCCGGATGGGATACCGGATTCCTCAGTGAGCTGATTCTGCTACCGGATGAGAATCTCGGCATCTCCGTAATGACCAACTGTGACCATGTGTGGCTGGGCAGTGTGACCCGTCCTATTCTGGATCTGCTGCTGGGTATCGAGGTCTGCCAGCTTAAGCAGTCGATGGTGCATCATCTTGCCAAGACCGTTATAACCAGCGGTGCAGGGGAGGCCATTAACGAATACCAACGTATCCGGCGCTCAGAGCAGGATAAGTATTATGAGGCGGATTTTGAATTTAGGCGGATTGCTGATACCTTAAGTTATAGCGGTCACCGGGAGGAAGCGATACGTATTCTTACCTGCGCTGCTGCTATATACCCGGACAGTGAAGCCGTTGCAGGCAAGCTGCAGCAGCTTCAGGACGAAGCCTAGATTTTCCACCGGGGTTAGACCCGTCTTCTAAGCACTCCCTAGCGGTCATCAAGACTGTGAAGGGAGTTTTTGGGCTCTAGAGAACGCCGCCGGGACATGAATACCAGACATAGGGCAATCGCAGTAAGGATCATTCCCAGCACCTGAAATCCCCTGAAGCTGAACGGATTGCCTATAACGATTCCGATCAGCAGAGAGGAGAGGATGGTTCCGAAATATCTGGACGTACTGAATAAGCCGGAGGTAACCCCGATTAGCTCTTTCGGCGAGTTGTTGAACAAGGCCGCTTGCATGGCCACATTATTCAGCCCGTTGCTGATTCCGAAGGCCGCCAGAGCCAGTAGAATACTGATGACAGGCGAAGCCGGATCGAGCATTACGATCCATACAGACCCAAGGGCCATTAGGATGGCCGATACGGTCTGCGCTGGCCGGGGCCCGGAGGCATCGATCCATCTTCCGGCCAGCGGAGAAACGGCGAGCGAGCTTAGACCCAGGCTTAACATCAGCAGCCCTGTGTGGAATTCACTGACCTGACGAACGAGCTGCAAATAAGAAGGCAGACCGAAGAAGACGGAATAAAATAATAGATTAACCAGCATAAATTCAACATTGACCCGGATCAGCCCGGGAGATCTGGCAAAGGTACGCAGAGGAATGAAGGGCATAGCTGTTCTTAACTCATGCCTTACGAAAATCATAAGCAGGATGAGCCCGGACAGTCCGATGATGATATTGAATAGGGAGACATGACCGGAGGACTTGGCGGAGAGCATCTGCGCAAGCACAGCCACCAGCCCTATGGTGAACAGTAGAATTCCAGGCGCGTCTATCCGGTTCATCCATTGCCTTAGGGACAGCTTGGTTACTATATCTGCTGACGGCTTGTCTTGCGGGATGGTTCTCCAGGCTAACAGGAAGCTGGCCGTTACAAACGGAAGGTTAATATAGAAGATGGAAGACCATCCCCACACATGGACGAGCACCCCGCCGATAAAAGGTCCTACCGCAGCTGCTCCCGATGTGAACATGGACAGCACCGACAGCGCGGACGCTTGCTTGTCTGTAATATTCACCCGGATGATTGCCATCCCCACCGCAACCACCATACTGGTTCCAATGGATTGGACAACCCGCAGAACGATGAGCCCCCCGAAGCCTGGAGACAAAGGCGTGAGCAGGGAGGCTGCGAAGACGATCACCAGTCCCGCCAGGAAAATTCTCCGGCGGCCGAAAATATCGCTCGCTCTGCCCATAACAGGCTGGGCAATAGCACTGCCGATATAGAACGAAAAAATAATCCAGGAAACCACAGTGAATTCAAGCTTGAACGCGTGCTGCAGCCTGGGGATCGCCACAGCCACCATCGAAGAGTTAAGCGGGTTAAGCATCATCCCCAGCCCAACGGATATCATTAACCACCAATTTCGTGCATTCATTGTTATTCCCCCTCAAGTACTGTACAGTTATCGTACAGGATAAGAGTTATTTACTCCAACGCATTTCATGGTATAATTCCATAGACTTGAAGGAATGAATGGAGGCGGATATGGAGCTTCTTCAATTGCAGTATTTTATCGCGGTTGCCCGCCTGGAGCATATGACCGAGGCTGCACACAAGCTGCATGTTACTCAATCCTCACTTAGCAAGACCATTCAACGGCTGGAGGAGGATCTCGGAGTCCCATTGTTCGACCGGAGCGGGAGGAAGCTGCGGTTAAATGAGCCGGGACGCAGATTTCTTGAGCGTGCGGAGAAGGCGCTGTTTGAATTGGAGCAGGGGAGGCAGGAGCTTAAGGACCTGTCCAGCCTTGTGTCCAGCACTCTTGAATTAGCGGTAACCACTGCGAGTACCTTGCCTGCTATCCTCCGGGAGTTTCGGCTCAAGCTGCCGGATATCCATTTTCACGTACAAATGCTGCCCATGCAGGAGATGATTACCCTTCTTCAGAGGGGAGAAGTTGATTTCTGCTTGTCCTCTCCTCCGGTCAGAGGGGAGGATCTGGAATGTCAGGTGGTCTGTAATGATCATATTCACCTTGCCGTTCCAGCCGGCCACCCTCTGGCAGACCGTAAGAGCCTGGGCTTGATAGAGCTTAAGAATGAGTGGTTTGTGGGTGTCAAACAAGGCTACGGGATTCGAGATTTGGTGGATTCCGTCTGCCAGGCTTCAGGATTCCTGCCACGCTATGTATATGAGGGAGACGAACCGGCCCGCTTGATTGACCTGGTGGAAGCCGGAATCGGCTTAGCCTTCATACCGGGTACGGCAAGGAATGCGCATGATCATATTCGTCTGATTCCGCTGGAAGACGAGGGACTGGTCAGGGAAATCGCCTTGTTGTGGCATAAGAACCGCTATATTTCACAGGCGGGCCTGATTTTCCGTGAGGTTGTTATGGAGTATTTCGCTAAGCTATGATGTCACCGGGAGGGATGAACCTATGAACGATACACAGACTACAGAACATAAGCGCATACTGGTGGTGTTTCCGCATCCTGACGATGAGGCTTTTGGAGCGGCTGGCACTATTGCGAAGTATATCCAGCAAGGCGCAGAAGTAACCTATGCCTGCCTGACGCTAGGCGAGATGGGGCGCAATATGGGGATTCCGCCGTTTGCCAACCGGGTGACGCTGCCGGAGATCCGCAAGGAAGAGCTGCGGGCATCCTGCCGGGCTATCGGCATACAAGACTTAAGGATGCTGGGCTTCCACGATAAAATGATTGAATTCGAGGATCAGCAGCTGCTGGATCAGACACTGCTGGCGCTGATCCATGAGCTGGCTCCGACGCTTGTGATTACCTTCTATCCCGGTTATAGCGTACACCCGGATCATGATGCTACAGGAGCAGCGGTTATCCGGGCGGTCCGGCAGATGCCGCCTGCGGAGCGTCCGGTGGTTCACTGCGGCGCATTCGCTATTGGCCATGAGAAGCATATCGGCCTCCCGGATGTGCATGTCGATGTCACCGCATTTCTGGACAAGAAGATGGCCTCTATCCAGGCACACCGTTCGCAATTCCAGGCGGCGGAGCTTGTCGGCAATCAGGTGCTGACGGCCGAAGAGATTCAGCTCCGCTTCGGGCATGAAGCCTTCTGGACCTACCCCATGAACACACAACACTAAGAGAAGGCAGGAATAACATATGAATCCTATGAATCAGAAAGACAGAATGCTCGCAGGATTGCCTTATAAAGCATGGCTGGACGGATTAACCGAAGAACGGACGGCCGCCCGGCTGCTGGTTCATCAGCTGAATTCACTCTCTCCTGACGCACATGAGGAGAGAGACGGGCTGATCCGTAAGCTTTTGGGCGCAACGGGGGAGCTTGTGCATATTGAGACTCCCTTCCGCTGCGATTATGGATCGAATATCACCGTAGGGAATAATTTCTATGCCAATTTCAACTGTACGATTCTCGATGTAGGCAAGGTGGTCATCGGCGAGAATGTCATGTTCGCTCCGAATGTATCACTCTATACAGCAGGCCATCCCGTCCATCCCGATTCCAGGAATTCTGGCTATGAATACGGGATTGCCATCACCATCGGCAACAATGTGTGGATCGGCGGTAATGTTATTGTGAATCCGGGCGTGACCATCGGGAATAACGTGGTCATAGGGGCAGGTAGTGTAGTGACTAAGGATATCCCTGATAATGTGATCGCCGTAGGCAGTCCGTGCCGGATTATCCGTGAGATCACGGAAGAAGACCGGAAATATTACTATAAGGATCGGGAGTTTGACGTCACTGACTACGTGTAGAGTCGCTGCTATACCGTCCTTAAGGGACAGGATTCGTTTCAGATCAGCACATAAGTGGCCCTCAGCGGCCCGTGCACCCCGACCACCAGCTTCATTTCAATATCCGCGGAATTGGAGGGACCGGAGATGAAATTAATTGATGAGCCCACCGTTTCCCCGGCCTCAATTCTCCGGTTAAGCGCCACAGCGGCATTCGTGGAGCGAAGCACCAGCTTCTCACGTTCAATCACCGCAATATAATGAGCAGGCAGGAAATGGAGCGACCGGCCCTGATCGGGGCGGCTCTCCACCACAACCGTTCCAGATTCCGCAAGTGCACAGTCGGCGAAGACTATGGCTGTATTTGCCGATTCAGCACGCCTGATATTCTCCGCACGTCCCGCCGCTTCTTCCCATACGGCAGCATCAGGGAAGGCCAGCCCGTATTCCCTGAACCGGGGATCACCGGAAGTCATCACGGCCCCGCCGCCATTTGCCTCTATCAGATCATCTAACGTTCTCTGCAGCAGCTCCCGCTTCGTCTCAATCACCTGAGTGTGGATGAAGAAGCATTGCTCCTTAAGCATCTCTACAAGATCATCTTGAGTAAGCGGACCGTAGCTGTCAGGAATGAAATTCTGGATCGGAGGACGCTGAACCTCTGACTTCCGTGCCCGTCCCAGCTTGGCGGCAATAGTATTCAGAAAAGCCTCCTTATTCATGTTCATATTCGTGTTCTCGGATGCTGTCATTACTCTGCCCCTCCTTTGCGCTTCTCCAGCCATGCCCGGAAGCTGTCCTGCTGCTTGACGGGCTGCTTCAGGTCGCGTGAACCAATCCACCCCTGAATGATAGCTGGTCCCCGTACAATACGTCCATGTTTGCTCATGATCCGGCTGGCAGAATGGGCGAGCCTGAGCGTTTTGCCGAACAGGGCCGGGGAGGAGAGCAGCTTAGCGGCGGCCTTCATCTGGATTCGGTCGGCAGCCCCGGTTCTCTTCTGCTTCACAATATTCTGGCGGTGCATAATAAGCTGCTCATGCAGCGGGATTTTTACCGGACAAACATCTGTACACGCTCCGCAGAGGCTGGAGGCATACGGCAGCTCCTTATAGTCGTCATAACCGCCAAGCAGCGGCGTAATGACCGCACCAATCGGACCCGGGTAGATGGAACCGTAAGCATGCCCGCCGATATGGCGGTAGACCGGGCAGACATTCAGGCAGGCACCGCAGCGGATACACTGCAAGGCTTCGCCAAATTCACTTCCCAGAATATCCGAGCGGCCGTTATCGACGACCACCAGATGGAATTCCTCCGGTCCGTCGGTCTCCCCCGCTGCTGAGGGACCCATGACCGTGATATAGCTGGTCAGCTTCTGGCCGACAGCACTGCGGCAGAGCAGATTATCCAGGATCTCCATTTCCTCAATCGTCGGTACAATCCGTTCCATGCCCATCACTGCGATATGCGTCTTGGGAATAGCGGCGGTGAGGTCACCGTTCCCTTCATTCGTGACGAGATTAATTGCGCCCAGGTTGGCGATGGCGAAATTACAGCCCGTAATCCCGATCTCCGCATCCAGGAACTTCTGGCGCAGGACGGTGCGGGCGAACCCGGCCAGCTTCTCGGGCGTCTCATCGCCGGTGTATCCGAGCTTCTCTGCGAAGACACGCCTAATCTGCTCCCGGTCTTTATGCAGGGCGGGGGCTACGATATGGGAGGGAGGGTCCCAATCATCCATCTGCAGAATGTACTCTCCGAGATCCGTCTCAATCAACTCGCAGCCGGCTTCGAGCAGTACGCGGTTCAGTTCAATCTCCTCAGTAACCATGGACTTGGATTTGACGACCCGGGTCGCCTGCTTGCGTTCAATGACATCCCGTATATAACTGCTGGCCTCTTCCTTGGTTGCGGCAAAATAGATATGCCCGCCCTGCCGCTCAACATTATCCGCAAGCTGCTCCAGATAAAAGTCCAGGTTCGCCAGCGTATGCTGACGGATCAGCTGGCCGGCCTTCCGCCACTGCTCCCAATCCCCCAGCGCGGTAGCGGCTGTCAGCCGCCTAGTCTTAAGGCTGTCCTGTGCCGACCCCACGGCACTGCGCATGAAGGAATCCCCAAGGCCCTCCGCGGTCCGTTCGCTGAAGCTGCGTGAATCCGTTTGCAGGCTCAAGTCAGTTTCCCCCTTTATGATTGGCAGGCGTATGCTGGTTGAGCACCTCTGCAATATGCATGACGCGTACCGGCTCACCCTTGCGGGACAGGCGCCCTCCGATGTTCATCAGGCAGCCCATATCTGCACTGATCAGGATATCGGCTCCGGTATCCAGCACACAGCCGCATTTCTCATCGGCCATCTGCCCGGAGATTTCAGGCATCTTCACCGCAAAAGTGCCGCCGAACCCGCAGCAGTTGTCGCTGTTCTTGAGCGGCTCAAGCTTCAGTCCCTTCACCTGCTCCAACAGCTGGAAGGGCGTTTCCTTCTCGCCCAGCAGCCTTGTCATGTGGCAGGAGCGGTGGTAGGTGGCCGTTCCTTCGAGCGAGGCACCGACATCGGTGACCCCCAGCACTTTCACAATGAACTGGGTGAGTTCATATGATTTCGCTTTTAACGCAACCGCTTTCAATTCCCACTCCGGGTCCCCGCTGAAGATCTTCGGATATTCATGAAACATAGCAATGCAGGAGCCGGACGGACCTACGACATAATCCGAAGCCTCGAAGGCCAGCATCATGTTCTGCATAGCAAGCTTAGATTCTTGCAGATAACCGCTGTTGTACGTAGGCTGGCCGCAGCACACCTGTGAAGCGGGGTAATCAATCTCGCAGCCGAGCCGCTCCAGAACTTCAACCATGGCAATACCGGCATTCGGAGCCATAAGATCTACCAGACAAGTGGAAAAAATACTGACTCGCACTCCCATCCCTCCCATCAATGAAAACCTATATTCACAGCTTAACTCAATAAGTCAATGAAAAACAACACAAAAACAAATAAAAAATGTGAAACTTATTGACAATAAATATTGATAGCGTTTACACTATTGATGGGTAATTGGAGAAATGGAATAATCTACAATGGAATAATCTACCTTGAGGGGGAGAAACAGTGACCAAGCATTTGATGTATATCAACGGCCAATTTACGGAATCCGAAGGCAAAGAGTGGATGGAAGTAACCAATCCGGCGACCGACGAAGTCATCTCACAGGTTCCCAAGGCAACCAGGAATGATGTCATACGTGCCATTGATGCAGCGGAGCAAGTCCAGGCAGAGTGGGAGGAGACTCCGGCGGTAGAGCGCGGCAAGTACTTGCATGCGATTGCTGACGGCATCCGGGCAGAGGCGGACAGCATCGCCAGGCTGATCTCGGAGGAAGTCGGTAAGACGCTGGAATTATCCACCGTAGAGGTTCATTTCACTGCGGATTATTTAGATTATATGGCGGAATGGGCACGGCGTTATGAAGGGGAGATCGTTCAGAGCGACCGTGATAATGAGCATATTTTTGTATTCAAAAGAGCGATCGGCGTCACCACGGGCATTCTGCCCTGGAACTTTCCGTTCTTCCTGATTGCGAGAAAAATGGCCCCGGCGCTCATCACCGGCAACACGATTGTCGTGAAGCCCAGCGCTGAATCTCCTAACAATGCCATGGCGTTCAGCCGGATTGTGGATCAGGCCGGATTGCCTAAGGGTGTATTCAACCTTATTACAGGCAGAGGTGCAGAAGTGGGCAACGAGCTGTCCAGTAATGCCAAGGTAGGTATGGTTAGTCTTACGGGCAGCGTACCTGCAGGGCAGAAGGTTATGGAGGCGGCGGCTGAGAATATCATCAAGGTCAGCTTGGAGCTGGGCGGCAAAGCACCTGCCATCGTAATGAAGGATGCCGATCTGGAGCTGGCTGTTCAGGCGATTGTGGCTTCCCGGGTCATTAATACAGGTCAGGTCTGTAACTGTGCGGAGCGTGTCTATGTCCATGAAGATATCAAGGAGGAATTCACCACTCGGCTGGTTGCAGCGATGAAGGCCGTGAAGTACGGAGACCCGCTTAAGGACACGGACATTCAGATGGGACCGCTTATCAACAAGGCCGCGCAGGAATCGGTACAGCAGAAGGTGGACCGGGCCGTTCAAGAAGGAGCCAAGATCGCTCTGGGCGGTAAAAAAGTTGAAGGAGCAGGCAGCTTCTTCGAGCCGACAGTGATCACAGACGCGACGAATGAGATGGAGATTGTGCAGGATGAAATTTTCGGTCCGGTCATCCCTGTCATTACGTTCTCAACTCTGGATGAGGCGATTGCCCTCGCCAATGACAGTGAATTTGGCTTAACCTCATCGCTATATACGCAGAATCTGAACGTCGCCATGAAAGTCATCAAGCGGTTGAAATACGGGGAGACGTACATCAACCGCGAGAATTTCGAAGCGATGCAGGGCTTCCATGCAGGCTGGAGAAAATCCGGCATCGGCGGCGCTGACGGCAAGCACGGCTTGAACGAATACCTCCAGACCCATGTCGTCTACTTGCAGTACGACAAATCGGTTAACTGAATACGCAGCGACTGTTTGCTGCTTTGGTGAGGCGGCCCTTGTTTGGGGGCCGTTTTTTGGTGTTTTTCGGAGAGGCAGGTACGTAGTGTGCTTGGGCAGCATGAATTTTACATTATCCATCCGTTAGTGTGATTTTATTCTTAGCTATTTCATTATTATACCCGGGTAATATTGCATTTATATTTTTACCCGGGTATAATTAAATCAAATAGAAGGAGGTCAACCTATAACATGAGTATGAGTAATGAACAGACGCATTCTTACTGCACGGCATTTTTGGGAGCGGAAGCTGTTTCCAGCGGTTCATTAGAGCAGGTGGTTACTACAGTGAAGGGGAGGCTGAGTGACAGTGAACTGGCCCGGGTGCTTATCTTTGACGATTCCACGGGGAAGCCGATAGATGTTGATTATCACGGGACAACAGATGATGTGCTTACGCGGTTAGCAGAACCTTCAGGTGAGTCAACCGCTACAGAAGTGAATCCCCAGACCACGCGCCGGGCCGGACGGCCCAAGCTGGGGGTTGTATCCGGTGAGGTTACTTTATTGCCAAGGCAGTGGGAGTGGCTCAAAGCCCAGCCTGGAGGGGCATCGGTAACCTTACGCAAGCTGGTTGATGAAGCCCGCCGTACCGGAGAACAGCAGAGTACCATCCGCAAGTCACAAGAAGCAGCTTATGCCTTTATGACAGCCATGGCCGGGGATTTCAGCCATTATGAAGAAGCTCTGCGCGCATTGTATGCCGGTGATGCGGAGCGTTTGGACCAATGTACCCAAGACTGGGCACCTGATATCCGCAACCATGTGAAGCAGTTAGCTGCAGTTGCATTACAGAAGAAGAATTGAAGGAGAACAGACACTATGAACATTATACAGACGAATAGCATTGAGCTGGCTTACGACAGCTTCGGCAATGATAATGACGAGGTGATGATCTTGATTGCCGGACTTGGAACCCAGATGATCCGCTGGACTGTTCCATTTTGTGAACAACTAGCGGCCCGGGGCTTCCGGGTGATCCGTTTTGACAATCGGGACACGGGCTGCTCCACCCATTACAGCCATTACCCGGCTATGGATTTCAATGCCTTGGCGGCTGCGCTCATGTCGGGTCAACGGCCGGACATGCCTTACACGCTTGATGACATGGCCGGTGACGTGATCGGATTGCTTGATGCCCTGGGTATTGACGGGGCACATATCGTTGGCCGGTCCATGGGCGGAATGATCGCCCAGCTTGTTGCCAGTAAGTACCCGGACCGGGTCCTGTCGCTCACGTCCATCATGTCTACGTCCGGGAATCCTTCCCTTCCGCAGGCTTCCCCGGAGGTGATGGGGATGATGACTGCCCCGGGGCCGAACCCGTTTGAGGATGAGGCAGGATTTTTAGCGCACAGCATGGCTTTTGCCAAGCGTATTGCCGGTACCGGCCATCCATTCGATGAAGAAGCTTACCGGGCACTCATTGCGGAGGAATTCCGGCGGGCCTACGACCCGGGCAGTGTGGGACGGCAGATTGCTGCGATTGCGGTCTCCGGTGACCGCCGTCCGCTGCTGGCAGCCATTGAGGTCCCTGCACTTGTCATTCACGGGATGGACGATCCTCTGTTCGTTCCGGCGTGCGGCGAGGACACCGCTTCCTCCATCCCGGGCGCTGAGCTGATGCTGGTTGAAGGCATGGGACATGACCTGCCGCACCAGTTGTATCAGCAGATGATCGATGCTATTGAGCGGACGGCTCAGCGCAGTTGACTAACCACTACGTTGTGTAGTAGATTATAACTACTACGTAGTGTAGTAATAATGTTATGGACGCATAACAGACATATGAGGTGTTCACGGTGAACAAGATTCAGAAGCTATCGGATACAGAATTAGAGTTAATGGAAGCCATTTGGGCGAGTACACCGCCAGTTACTTCAACGGAGCTGCTGAACCAGTTCGCGCATAAGGGAAGGGATTGGAAGGCGCAGACGATATCTACCTTTTTGTCACGATTAGTGGATAAGGGGTTTCTGACGGCTACCCGGCATGGGCGGCTGAACAAGTATGTACCCGGCATTTCACCTGAGGACTATAAGCTGGTGGAGACTCAGCATGTCCTGGACGGGCTGTATCAGGGTTCGGTCAAGAATCTGATCTCTGCTATGTATGACGGCGACAAGCTGTCGGACCAGGATATTGACGAGCTGAAGCAATGGTTCTCGGAAAAGTAGGTGATGACGATGAAGACCTTGCTCGATATTCTAATCCCGCTAACCGTTGCCGGAAGCGTAGTGACACTCAGTATACAGGTACTGGGGAGGTTCTCCACCGGACATTTCCCGGCCCGATGGCGTTACGGACTCATTAAGCTGGCCTTAGTCTTTTATTTGTTCCCTATAGCTCTTATCCTGCCGTGGCTATCCCAACACCTGATTGTGCCGCACGCAGCCACAAGTGTACAGAATCCCCAGAGCGGGAGGATAACAGGGTATATAGCGGAATCTCTGCAGCCTACTCTAGCCCTTACCACAAGTACGGCCTATATCCTGTTAGGGATCTGGGCAGCGGGAGCCATTACTTTTGCCGCCTGGCAAGGGTATGCGTACCGCAGGTTCACCAGAGTGCTTAAGCGTAACCGGACCATGGTACCGGAGAATAGCGAGACAGCCATGATGCTGAGAAGCATCAAGGAGGAGCTTGGACTCACCTGTAGCGTGAAGCTCGCATTCAGTCATGTCGCACGCAGTCCTTTTCTGGCAGGATTATGGAGACCGGCGATCTATCTGCCTGTAGAGAGTCATGTCAATCTGGATATGGAGATGGTCCTGCGCCATGAATTGGTTCATCTGAAGCGGAAGGATCTGTGGATCAAAGCTGCATTGCTATTCGCCCGTACCTTGCACTGGTATAATCCGCTGGTTCATACGGTCCGGCATGAGCTTCATACCTGGAGCGAGCTGACCTGTGACCAGGAGGTTGTGCAGAAGATGTCTCATGCCGACCGCAAACGTTACGGCGGGACGATTCTGAATGTTATGGCAGGACCTGCCAGTCACCCCGGAGCGTTCTACGCCTCATTATCCGGTGACGGCAAACAATTACAAAGGAGATTATCCCATATGCTTAACGTCAAAAAACTAAACAGACAGACCCTCTTCCTATCGGTTGCCGCAGCACTGTTAATCGCCGGAATCGGCACATCTACTGCAGCATTGGCCTCTAAGATGACGCCGAAAGTTGTCGCCGACTCGGAGTATACTTCTTCTGACAATGCGGCTTCCGAAATTGCAGCTTCTAAAGTGCCCAAAGGTAAAATAACCGAGCCTGCCAAAGTATCTGGCACCGAGCCTGCCGAGAGCAGCACCATCCCCGCCCAGGAATATACAGCAGGACAACTCGTTGCCGGGCCCGCTGAATCTGCTGATTCTGTAACGGTTCCCGCTGAAGTGGCTCCTGGAGCTGCTCAAGCAGACATCGCTGCGCAGCCGCTGCCTGAGCTTGTAGCATCCCCTGCTGAAAGTGCTCCCGTAACCGTGCCAAAAGCAAGTGCTGCCCAATCGGATTCCGGGCTTGCCCCTGCACCAGTACCTGACCGGGAAGAGGCCATGGTAGAGGCTCTTCCCGAGCTGGTGCCGGCTCCTGCACCTTCTAAGTAACATAAGATATCTTGTGTAATTATATTGTGAACAATATTATCAATGACAGGAGCGGCTTCCATGTGGGGCTGCTCTTGTTCTTTGCGTTTTGATTTGATACTGACTATATTAATAGAGATAAGTTACACTTCTCTCGGCCGCGCCCCTCTGAATTTATTGGGGTAGAGTATTTCAGTATGAGGATAATTTGAAGTATTGGGGGCGAAGGAATGGACAGGCTATCGAGGATCAGATCCGAAGAGAAAATATATCATGATCAATGTTATGAGAGCAGCAAGTTATTTCAACCAGGCTCCTGGCTGCACAAACCCGTTACTACAGTCATTAATCTTATCAATCAGTATAAGGATCAAGAATACATAAGCATACTGGATCTGGGAGCTGGAGTTGGCCGGAATAGCATTCCGATCGCCGAATCGGTTAAGCCTAGGAATGGAAAAGTTGTATGTGTAGACTTGCTGGAGTCAGCCATAGCGAAGCTGAAGAGTTACAGTCAGCAGTTCGGTGTCGAGCCTTACATTGTACCTGTTCTATCTGATATTGAACACTTCTTCATTGAACCCAATGAATATGATATTATCATAGCCGTATCCTCATTGGAGCATGTTAGTTCGGCACAGGCACTGGAGCAGAAACTGAGTGAAATGAATGCCGGGACAAGGGCAGGCGGGGCGAATTGTATTATTATCGCGTCCAATATCCGGGAAATGCTTCTAGAGAATAAGCAAGAGCTGGACCCCATGTTTGAAGTGAATCTGTCTACTGAAAGAATGATTGAACTATTGAAACAGCAGTTTGCCGGATGGGAGATAGAGCAGCTGATCGTAAAACCCTTAGCATTTGAGATCAACAGAAACGGGCTGCCCGTCAAGTTGACCTCTGATTGCATAACCTTTGTTGCCCAAAAAAGCTGATCTTATAGAGATCGGCCTTTTTTGATAGTGATGGAGGGAATTAGAGTTTTTCTCCCCGCCTGTGACCACACGCACCACATCTTCCGTGAACTAGGCTACATTAAGAGTATGCCAAATGAAAGGTTTCACAAACTTCCGAAATTTGATTTGAATCCTCCTTTTTAAGCGGCTGGCGTAATAGAATGAGGTTGCTGATAAGGATTATCAATCAAATATTGGAGGCTAACACATATGAGTACACAAACCAGACAAATCGCAGGCGACATCCACTGGGTAGGCAAAATAGACAATCGCGAAGTTCCGTTCCACCGCCTGATTCTCGCCAAGGGCACCACCTATAACTCCTATCTCCTCAAAACCGGCAAGCCGACCGTAATCGATACCGTGGATATGGAATTCGGCCGCGAATATGCCGAGTGTCTCGCCGGAATGATTGACCTTATGGATATTCATTACATTGTCATTAACCATACCGAGCCTGACCACTCCGGCGGACTTGCGGCACTGGCAGCACAGGCCCTGAATGCTACGATTGTCTGCACCGAGATCGCTGTGCCTGAGCTGCAGGAGATGTATAAGCTGCACAGCCGCAACTTCCTGGTGGTGAAGGACGGAGACACGCTGGATATCGGCGGCAAAACCCTGCTGTTCAAAGAAACGCCGTACCTCCACACCGCAGAGACGATGATTACGTACTGTGTGGAAGACAAGATCCTGTTCCCTTGCGATATTTTCAGTACGCATGTGGCTGCCGAGCATCTGTTCAGTGATGAAGCAGGTTTCGATATCACGGAAGATTACAAAGGCTATTATGCAGCGATTATCCACCCGCACAGAAGATATGTAAGAACGCTGCTGGAAGCAGTGAAGGATCTGGAGATCTGCATGATTGCGCCATCCCACGGGTTCCTGATCCGCGAGGACATTCCTAAGTTCATCGGGCTGTACGCCACCATGAGCCGGGAGACCACCCAGGGCAAGAAGGCTGTCATTGTCTATACCACCATCAAGAACAGCACGAAGAAGATGGCCGCAATCATTGAGAATTGCCTGAAGGAGAACAATATTGAGACAGAAGTCTGGAACGCAGATAAAAGCAGCACCGCAGACATCCTGCGCAGCATAGAATCGGCAGACGCCGTCTTCATCGGCAGCTCCACGAAGTATGCGGATATGATCGGGAACCTGGAGGAAGTGCTGAAGGGTATGCAGGAGATGAATCTGGAAGGCAAGCTTGCTACTGCGTTTGGCTCCTACGGCTGGAGCGGAGAAGCGATCGAGGTCATTCAGGATTATCTGAACGGAACGAATATGACTGTACAGAGTACCTCTGAGGTTATCAAAACCACCGGCATGACCCATGTAGAGTTCCCCGTTCGGGTAAGATTCTCCCCAAGAGAGCCTGAGAAGGTCCAGAAGATTAAGCATGCAACCGAATTTGTCTCGGATCTGCTGCTCAGTTCAATCTAGGGAGGAGGAAGCGAACATGACGAAGCATTACGTAATTGTTGGCGGCGGTGTAACTGCCGTCCATGCCGCCAAAGCGATCCGCGATCAGGACGCGGACTCGGAAATCTCGATCATCGGGGAAGAGAGCGGCCTGCCGTATAACCGGATCAAGCTGACCAAGGGCCTGTTCACCGACCTGCACAGCGAGAAGGTTCTGATCAAGAAGGAGAAATGGTACCGCGATAACCGCATCACCGTACAGTCGTCCACCCGCATCGTGTCTATCCACCCGGAGCGCCAGACGATAGAGACAGAGAGCGGCCAGTGTGTGGAATACCATAAGCTGCTGCTCTGCATGGGGGCGAAGAACCGCGCATTAACCATTCAGGGTGCCGGACTTGCTAACGTACACACCATCCGGGAGCTGGCTGATGCAGACCGGCTGAAGGACGGTCTTAAGGAAGGCAGCCGCGTAACGGTCATCGGCGGAGGGGTGCAGGGGATTGAGACCGCCTGGGCGCTTCACGAAGCAGGATATAACGTGACTGTGGTTGAATACGCACCCGCCCTGATGGGCAGACAACTGGACAGCTACTCTTCCAAGCTTTTGCAAGAAACCCTTGAACAATCCGGGGTGAAGGTGATTCTTCAAGCGGGCGTGGCTTCCATCGAGGGTACAGAGTACGTCACCGGGGTTACGCTGAATGACGGCACGAGCTTCCCGTGTGACCATGTGGTCTACTCTATTGGGATTGTTCCGAATACTGCTCTGGTTGACGACTCGAATATTGAGGTCCACAGCGGCATTGTTGTGGATGAATATCTGCAGACGAGTGCACCGAACATCTATGCAGCCGGGGACGTTGCCGAGTTCGACGGGCTGGTGGAAGGCCTGTGGGGCGGAGCGATGGAACAGGGCAAGATCGCAGGAAGCAATATGGCTGAAGCCCGGAGTGTATACCGCAGAGCGGTTCCGGTGACCTTGTTCAATGCGTTCGGGGTGTCCTTATTCTCCATCGGCAACACCGATGAGCGGAATTGCGATGAGTCGGTATGCGGTGAAGAGAATGGAGCGTATACACGGATTTTTGTGAAGGATCATGTCATTGTCGGGGCGTTGTCCTGGCAGGGTGCTGCAGCTTCGCTGGCTTACAAGGCGGCTGTTGAGCAAGGCGTCCGGCTGAGCGGAAGTGCTGACGGCATGAGCATTGACGAGATTATAGCAGAAACGCAGGCTGTATTGAATTAATTCACTAACCATAATAACAGGAGCTGATTACGATGAAAAAATATATCTGTACCCCTTGCGGCTACATCTACAACCCGGCGGTAGGCGATCCCGATGAGGATGTAGCTGCCGGCACAGCGTTCGAGGATCTGCCGGAGGATTGGGTCTGCCCGGTCTGCGGTGAGGACACCAGCCATTTCGTACCTGTCGAAGAGAAGAACACAATTACCCAATAGAGGATTAAAGCTAAGGCTTCACATTTCACATTACAGGGGGAACGGTATGAAAGAGCATTCCTGCCAGCACGCCGCAGAACCTTGTACACGCAAGGTACCGATTTTTGCCGCGCTGACCGATGAGGATCTTACCCGGATCAGCGCCATGATTAAGCACCGCAAATTCACCAAGGGCCAGCCGCTAATTCTCGAAGGCGCACCGTCCGATACGCTGTACATTATTCAGCAGGGACATGTGAAATTATCCAAGCTCACGCCCGAAGGGAAGGAACAGATTTTACATATCCTGACGAACGGGGATTTCTTCGGGGAACTCAGTATTTTCAACAGCGACGAGCTTAGCAACTTCAGTGCGTATGCGCTGAAAGACACCAATATCTGCCTGCTGACCCGCAGCGATATGGAGCAGATCATGACCGAGAATCCAGACATCTCCCTGCGCCTGCTCTCCAGCGTAACCAAACGCCTCGCCCACACCGAGAATCTGGCACAGAGCCTGGCGACCAAGGACCCGGAAATCCGGATCGCTTATATGATTATGGAGCTGAGTGAGAAATACGGCAAGCCACGCGGCGGACGCGTACATATCGACCTGCCGCTGTCCCGCGAAGAGCTGGCCAGTTATGTCGGAGTGACCCGGGAGACGATCAGCAGGAAGTTCTCCCGATTCGAGGACTCCGGCCTGATCAAGCTGATCGGCAACAAGCAGATGGTCGTCATGGACCCGGCGGGTGTGGAGCGGTTCATGGGAATATAAGAAGAGCTAAATATAGATTATGCGGCATTTCTATCATTCGTTGATGGGGAATGCCGCTTTTTGGTATGGACAGCCCGTTCGTATGACAAATCTTAAGGCAATGTTAAGGTTACCCGTGTTTAACTGAAAGGTAGGGTCAACATAATGGACTTACAGCCTTGCGGGATGGGCGGGAGGAGAGGTGAATGATGAATCAAACGATTCTGATTGTGGATGATGAGAAGGAGATCCGGGAGCTGTTGCGCCTGTATGTTGAAAAGGATGGATATACCGTGATCCAGGCCGGTAACGGCCGGGAAGCACTGAAGCAGGCTGCAGCTGCACGGGTTGATCTGGCTGTCATCGACATTATGATGCCTGAGCTTGATGGCTATCAGCTGATTAAGGGCTTGAGAGAGCACAGCAATCTGCCTATTATCGTCGTTAGTGCCAAGACAGAGAATCACGAGAAAATTCTGGGGCTTGACCTTGGCGCGGATGATTATGTGACTAAGCCGTTTGACCCATTGGAGGTACTGGCAAGAATTAAAGCCCAATTACGCCGCTATAGCGGCGGTGCAGCGGACTCCGCAGCGGATATGCTGATGGCAGGGGAGCTGTGTCTGGACATTTCTGCTTGCGGTGTATACTGGGGCAGCGTGACAATTCACCTTACCGCAACAGAATTTAACATCATTAAGCTGTTTATGCAAAGCCCGGGTCGCGTATACACCAAGCAGCAGCTGTATGAAGCGGCCTGGCAGGAGACGGCTATCGTAGATGATAATACGGTGATGGTGGCCATCAGCAAGCTGCGCGCCAAGCTTCCCGGCGGCAGTAGAGTGTCCATTGGAACCGTGCGGGGATTAGGCTATCGGCTGGAGGTGCATCCATGAAGAATAAGCGCAGCTTCAGAAGAGTCATCATGCGCAGATTCATAGGCTATACCTTCGGCATTGCGCTGACGCTGCTGGTCCTGGAGCTATTGTTCGGTCTGCTTACATGGAAGAATGGGATGAACTTCGCGGAGCTGGCCTCTTCCCCGCTGGCTAAGGGAACGGAATCACTTCAGGTCACGTTGTCCGTGATCTGGATTCTTATTACAGCTGCCGTGTATTTTATCGGGATTACCTTGTTCGGGCGCGGGATCAACAGGAAGCTTATGGAGCCTGTAAGGAAGATGGAAGAAGGATTCAAGGCGGTGACCTCGGGCCATTTGAATACCAGACTGGATTTTGAGACGGAAACGGAATTTGGAGACATGCGGGATGCGTTCAACTATATGGCGCAGAGGCTGAAGGATGCCGAAGAACAGCGGATGAACATGGAGAGTGAGCGGATGCAGCTGTTCTCGCATATCGCCCATGATCTGAGAACTCCCATGACAACAATCTCCGGCTATGCCGGGGCCTTGGCAGGCGGGTTGGTTGAGGAGCCTGACAAACAGCGGGAATACCATCTGGCGATCCAAGCGAAATCGGGGCAGATGAACCAATTGATTGACCAGCTGCTGGCCTACTCCAAACTGGGTGCGCCCGGTTACCAGTTGAACTTAGTGAAGGTTGACCTTGTGGAGTTGCTTCGGATATCTTGCGCTACTCTATTTGGTGAAATCGAAGGTAAGCAAATGAACTTAGAGCTGCAATTACCGGACCATCCCGTGTTTTACATGTCAGACCCGCTGGAAATAAGCCGGGCTATCGGCAATCTGCTAACCAATGCAATCCGCCATAACCCGTCAGGCAGCCTGTTATATGTGGGATTAACGGATGAACCTGGCCGGATTGCAATCCATATTGCCGATAATGGAGCAGCGATCCCGGAGCCTATCGCCGGCAATCTGTTCGAGCCGTTTGTCTCCGGCAACGCTTCAAGAAGCACCAGCAGCGGAACAGGGCTAGGACTGGCAATTGTGCACAAGGTGATGGAACGGCATTCCGGCGGGGTTAGCGTATTGGACGCAGCCCCGCCCTATACCAAGGAGTTCGTCCTCAGTTTTCCTATAGGCTAAATCTGTAAGGACACAAATAGACGGAGGAGTGACATGTATTTACAAATTATTAAAAACGATCTGCGCAAAAGCAAGCTGATCACCGGCACGATTATGGCATTCATCCTCGTTGCTGCCATGCTGACCTCGCTCGCCGCATCGCTTACAGTGAATCTGTCCGGCGCAATTGATAACATGCTTCGATCGGCGAAGGCGCTCCATTTCATGCAGATGCATACAGGCAATGTTGATATGGACCAGTTGCGGCACTTCGCGGACACGAACGGAAGTGTTGAGGAATATCAGGTGCAGGAGTTCCTCAATATCGAGGGTGCAGAGATTGTGATCGGGAACGATACGCTTGCTGGAAGCATTCAAGACAACGGTCTTTCCGTACAGGGCAACAAGTTCGACTACCTGCTGGACTTAAACGGTAAGGTGATTCATCCTGCTGACGGTGAAATCTATGTCCCTGTCTATTACAGGCAGGAAGGGAACGCAGTACTTGGAGATACAGTGACGATCCACGGTATTTCCTTCCGCGTTGCCGGTTTTTTGCGGGATTCGACCATGAACGCGGCGCTGGTAAGCTCCAAACGGTTCCTTGTGAGCCAGACGGATTTCGAGAGGGTTCGTGAGTTCGGACAATTGGAGCACCTGATTGAATTCCGGCTGTACGAGGGGGTTAACTATCCGGCATTTGAGGCAGCGTATTTGGATGCGGGACTCCCGGCCAATGGTCCGCCTGCGATCACGTACAATCAAGTGAAGATGATTAACGGCATTACGGACGGCATTATGATTGCTGTGCTGGTGTTGATCGGCATTCTGGTCATCATCGTGGCGTTCTTGTGCATCCGCTTTACGCTACTGGCAACGATTGAAGAGGATTATAAGGAAATAGGCGTAATGAAGGCCATCGGGTTACGGGTATCACAGATTAAGAAGCTGTACCTTGCGAAATACGGCGCGATCACGGGTGTAGCTTGTATGCTGGGCTTCCTGGCTTCTCTGCCGCTCCAAATCCCTTTTATGCAAAATATACATCTGTACATGGGCGATAGCGGGAGCTGGTTCCCCGAGTTGCTCTGCGGGCTTACGGGGGCAGTGCTCATCTTCGTGGTGGTCATGATATATGTGAATGGTGTGCTGCGGCGCTTCCGTAACATCTCCCCGGCGCAGGCGGTGAGGTTCGGCGCATCCCGTGAATCCTCGAAACCGGGCAGAAGCTTCCGGCTGAGTCACAACAGGCTGTTCACCCGAAATATCTTTCTTGGCGTCAAGGATGTGCTATCCCGTAAGAAGATGTATGTCACCATGACGATGGTGCTGGTCATCTCTTCATTCATTATGATTGTGCCGTACAATATCAGCCGTACGATCTCTGCCCCCAGCTTCATCACCAATATGGGTATGGGCATCAGCGACGTGAATATTGGAGTACTGCGGACACAGGTGGAGGATGTTCAGGGGAAGGCTGAGGAGGTTGCAGCTCGGCTGAATGAAGATAAGAACGTTGAGAAATATGCATTATTCACCAGCCGGATGCTAGAGAGAAGAACGGATGATGGAATGCTAGAGAAGCTGCGGGTGACCTTTGGGGACTATTCCGCTTTTCCGATTACGTACTCCAAAGGCCGTGCGCCGCAAGAGGAAGCGGAGATCGCGCTCTCGGTACTGAATGCGGAAGACCTTGAACAGAATGTTGGGGATGAACTCGTTGTTATCGTTGACGGCACGGAGAAGCACCTGAAGGTGTGCGGAATTTACTCCGATGTTACGAACGGCGGGCGTACAGCACAGGTGAATTTTGATATGAATCACGGGGAGATTCTTAGCATCGGGATTGCGGTTACGTTCCGTGACCGTCAGAGTGTTCAGGCAGCAATATCACAGTACCGGGAACAATTCCCCTCCGCCAAAATTACCGGGATCGACGAGACCATCGGGCAGATGCTCGGTCCTATGCGCAAGGCCATACAAAAGGCATCCATTGTCGCTACTGTGGCAACTGCTCTGCTCACACTGCTGGTAACAACGCTATTTATGATGATGTTAGTGTCAAAGGATCGTTATCCTATAGCAATATTGAAATCTATTGGCTTCACTAGCAGGGATATTCGCAGGCAGTATCTTTCGCGTTCCATCACTGTGCTGGTGCCGGGTGTCATCACTGGTACGCTTTTGGCAAATACGCTGGGGGAACTTGCCGGGGTGGCAATCGTGTCTTCCTTCGGCGCAGCAGCCTTCCATTTCGCGGTAAATCCGTGGTTTGTCTATTTCATTTCGCCCCTGCTGATTGCAGGCTGTGTTGTTGCCGCTACCAGGTTAGGCATTTCCGGCATCCAGGCCTTACCCATTGCCGGGCATATCAAGGAGGCTTAGCATATGAGAAGCATCATTACAGGTACCCATATTGTGAAAACTTACCGTAAGGGTATAGAACAGGCCACAGTGTTGAATGGAGTAGACGTAGATATAACTGAAGGTGAATTTGTTGCTGTGATGGGACCGTCAGGCTCAGGCAAAACCACATTGCTGTTCGCGCTCAGCGGCATGGATGAGATTACTGAGGGATCGGTCAAATTTGGCGATACAGAATTATCCGGTCTCCGGGAAAATATACTTGCGGATCTTCGCCGGACCCGGATGGGGTTTATTTTTCAGTCGCCTACGATGCTGAGGAACCTGAACTTGCTGGATAATATCTTGCTTCCCGCTGTACAGGATGGCATGAGAAACACAGCGGAGCTCGCGCAAAAAGCGAGACACCTGATGATCCAGACAGGCATTGCCGGGCTGGAAAACAGGGATACCACGGAGGTATCAGGCGGCCAGCTCCAGCGGGCCGGAATCTGCCGTGCGCTGATCAATACGCCGGAGATTCTGTTTGCCGATGAGCCAACCGGTGCGCTGAACTCGAAGGCCGCAGAGGAAATCATGGAGCTGCTGGTAGCTATCAATCAAGCGGGAACCGCCATTATGCTTGTAACCCATGACGCGAAAGTCGCCGCCAGAGCAGACAGGGTATTGTTCACGAGGGACGGGCATATCGTTTCCAGTCTGACACTGGCAAAGTTCAGCGGCGGGGATCTGCAAGCTAGAGGGGATAAGGTGCTTGCCCGGATGGCGCATGTGGCCGTCTAGTTTAGCATCTTCACGTGGAATCAAGTGGAAACGGCATTGCCGTCCTATTAAAGGACGGTACCGTTTCAGCGAGAAATAGAAGGATGATTTATCGTGTGCAACATATAAAATCTTATATTTGGACGGAATTCCGCCGCTGCTGGAACCTTACAAATACCTGACGCATATTGTATGGTTATAAGCCTACCAGGCGACAACGGGAAAGGAAGTGGGTGTATGGCTGCGGGGATTTTAAGATATTTTGCAGACGGCAATACGGCTCTTGGCTTCTATAGTTTATTCGAATCGAATCTTCAAGGACTCCGGCGGATATTCATTTTGAAAGGCGGTCCCGGTACCGGCAAATCCTCGCTGATGAGAGCAATCGGCACGGAATGGGCAGAGCGGGGATACGATATTGAACTGATCCATTGTTCATCTGATAAGGATTCCATTGACGGGGTCATTATTCCGGCGCTTGGCGTGGGCATTGTTGACGGGACGGCGCCCCATGTGATTGAGCCCAAGGCTCCCGGAGCGGCTCGGGAATACGTGAACCTGGGAGAAGCATGGGACTCGGCGGCACTTAACGGCCAAAGGGAGATCATGGAGGAGCTGAACCGGAAGGCTGCGGCTGCCTATGCGGCAGCGTACAGCAGATTTGCGGAGGCCCTGAGCATTCATGACGAATGGGAAAAGATTTACTTCGAGCATATGGACTTCGGCCAGGCGGATCTATTAACGGCCTTAATGCTGGAACAGTTGTTTGGCGAAGCAAATCTTCAGAAAAGTGCTGAAGTGAAGCACCGGTTTCTGGGCGCAGCAACGCCGGCGGGATCGGTTGACTTTGTACCTAATTTGACCGAAGGGCTGGCCAGACGCTTCTTCCTCAAAGGCCGGGCCGGAACAGGTAAATCTACCATACTCCGCAAAATCGCCGCTGAGGCGGAAAAGAGGGGTTTTGATACGGAAATCTATCATTGCGGATTTGATCCCCACAGTCTGGATATGGTTATTGTGCGTGAGCTTGATTTTGCGGTCTTTGACAGCACCAGCCCGCATGAATATTACCCGGAGCGGGATGGAGACGTAATCATCGATACGTATGAAGCTGTTGTTGCACCGGGAACGGATGAGCGCCTCGCCGGTCCGCTGGAGGAAATAGGCGCACAATATAAGGCCACAATGAAAACGGCAATTGCCGCTCTGGCAGAGGCCAAGGTGCACCGGGATGAATTAAAGGAAATATATATCGCAGCAATGGATTTTAGCGTGGTGGATGCAGCCAGGAACCGGATTTCTGCTGTACTGGCAAGTATTCAGGCTTAGCAGTTACTATGATCTGAACCAGCCTTGTGGGGCTTACTCAGCGGAGGTATTCGCCAACCGTAGAGTAAGCCTTGTTCGGCTTATAAAGGGTGCGGTGCCTCCTGCCCGGAATACCGGTTGCGCAGCATCCAGAAGAATTATAGACTTCAATATGTAACAGTGTGAGAAATTATAACGACTACAATTTATGGAGGAGAGAACAGCAATGAGTACTTACGAAATGGCTTCCTTTAATATCCGCCTGGATATTCCGTCAGACGGAGAGAACGGCTGGGCGTTCCGCAAGGAGCATATGCTGCGCCTGATCAGGCATTACCGCTGGGACGTTTTCGGACTGCAGGAGGCGCGGGGCAATCAGCTCAGGGATTTGGCGGCACTTGAGGATTATGAGGTGGAAGGCATCAGCCGTGATCATGATCCTGAAAGTGAACACTGTCCGGTCTTTTATAACAAATCAGTATTCACCAAGGAAGACGGAGGCACCTTCTGGCTGTCGGAGACGCCGGAGGTTCCGTCCAAGTCCTGGGGCGCTGATTACAACCGAATCTGCACCTGGGTGAGGCTGCAGGACACAAGAAATGGTAACCGGATACACTTTGTAAATACCCATCTGGACCATATCAGTGAGGAAGCCAGATACCGCGGTGCGCTGATGATTCTGGACTGGATTCGTATTCAGGGCGGGAATCTCCCGGTTGTTCTGACAGGGGATTTCAATGCCATACCGGACGAACGGTGCTACCGGGAGATTACAGCGCAGCTGACCGATACGCGCAGAGCAGTTGATGCACATTATGGCCCCTGGGGTACATTCACCGGTTTCCGCTACGATATTCCGTGGGATGAGCTTGAGGAGATCGATTATATTTTTACGGACAAGCAGGTAAAGGTACTGAAGAGCCGGACGGTAACGGACAGCTTCGACCGGAAATACCCTTCGGATCATTATCCTGTTACAGCAACTCTGGAAATCTAACGGGGCGACAGGGAGATATGGGCACAATGGATTGTTTAGGCGATAAATGTCTGATACGATAGATAAGCTTCAAGATGGAAGCCCAAGCACTTTGAGGAGTCACGGCTATCCCATTCTGAATAGAGTATCTTATTATCACACATAAATGGGGCCAGCAGCATGATGCGGATGTTCAGACATAAGGGTTATTTTATCGGAGTGCATATTGTATTATGTATTTCCTTGTTCTCCACGCTATATGCGTATTCTCCGGTCATACGAGTGAAGGTGAAGGAGATTATCGAGCCAGCAGACAAAGTCTATACGATTGCCCATCGCGGCGCGTCCGGGTATGCTCCTGAGAACACACTTGCCGCCTTCGAGCTGGCGCGTGAGATGGATGCGGACTCGATTGAGCTCGATATCCATTTGACCAAGGACCTGATTCCTGTCGTGATTCATGATGAGACGGTTAACCGTACCACCAGCGGTAAGGGCTTTGTGAAGAATATGACTCTGGAGCAGATCAAACAGCTTGATGCAGGCTCATGGTTCAATCAGGCCTACCCGATGTTCGCCAGAGATCTCTATATTGGGCTTACCATCCCCACGCTTGCAGAAGTATTCGAGATGTTCGGCAAGGACATAAGCTATGTGATCGAAATCAAGGAGCCTGCCCCGAAGTTCGGGATCGAAGCGATCCTGAATGAAACGGTTGTGAAATATGATCTTGCCAAAAGGGTATCCGTTCACTCCTTCAGCGCAGCCAGTCTGCGGAAGCTTCATGCGATCAACCCGGATATTCCGCTATATCAGCTGGTATGGAATGATTATGCGGCTACGAGGGTGACCCAGTCCTATCTGGATACCGTAAAGACCTATGCCGTAGGCATCAGCCCCAATTTCCAGGGAATCAGCGCAGCTTATGTAGCCCAGGTGAAAAGGGCCGGACTGAAGATTATCCCGTATACGGTGAACTACCAGCTCAATATGGATAAAGCCTACTCCTGGGGAGTAGACGGAGTGCACACGAACTATCCCGACCGCTTCCTTGAAGTGATTGCCACCAATAGGGCAAATGCCAAATGGTAGGCGGGGAGGATGAAGAGACGGAGTCACTCATTTACTATAAAAGGGTCCAGAAAAAAAGTTCAGAAAAAGGGTCCAGTTCTTGTCCGATAGCCGGATATGAACTGGACCCTTAACGTTGTGCCCTAGAACTTCATACACTGTCACATTTAGTTGGAAAAACGCAACTTAATTTGGACGTTTTAGAGCATCCGAGGTCATTAGGTGGAAAAAAGCCATCTAATTTGGTGCATACCCTTTATTCTGAACTCTCCGTAGTATATTAAGTGCCCTTTTTCCAACTGTCCCCTGGAGAGGATAGTTCTGTTCATGAGCAAGTGGAGAAAATCCACCTGTTTCTGGCGGCTCCTAATGGCAGCTCCTCAAATTCAGTAAATCCATACAGCCTCGTCGCTTAAAGTGCGCTTAATACGATATTCCGCAGCTTGCGTGTAATCGGCATCGTGCCGGAATCCTTCTTCTGGATCATGAACAGGAGGGTCAGACGTTCCAGCGGACAATTGGCAAAATAAGCTCCCAGCCAGCCGTCCCAGCCGTATTCTCCCAGGCTGCCGAGTCCTCCGGCTTGACCCGGATTGGTCAGGATGCGCATCTGATTGCCGTAGCTGTAGCCTTGCAGCGAATGCCAGGGGTTGAAGCCTTGCTGCTGCGGGCTGGTCAAGCTGGCCGAAGTCATAAACTGAACGGTGCGGGGCTTCAGCAGCTGCACCCCGTTCAAGCTGCCCTGATTCATCAGCATGGTGGTGAATTTGGCAGCATCCTCAATGGTCGAGACCAGCCCGGCTCCGCCTGCCTCATAAGCTGCCTCCCGGTTCATATGATGGTTAACGCCCAGAGGACTCTCCGAGAACGGTGTCAATCCGCCTGCACCATCATCCTGGTAGACAGAGGCTAGCCGGTTTCTCTTATCTTCTGGCAGCCAAAAGCCGGTGTCGTTCATTTGCAGCGGACCGAAGATCTCCTGCTGCAGGAATTCGCCGTAACGCTTGCCGCTGACGACTTCAACTAATGCACCGAGGACATCCACAGAGGTTCCATACTGCCAGGATGATCCCGGTTCGAAGGCCAGCGGACCCTCACCCAGCCGGTTAGCGAATTCCAGGGTACTCATCGGGTTCGTGCCAAGCAGGCGGCTGTTCAGTTCCTGGTACAACGACTCCGTATACTGACCCGCCAAGTCTTCTCCGCCGTAGACCAGACCGGAGGTCATGTTCAGCAGATCGTTAATATCAACCTCACGAGTTACGGGCACAAGCTCGCCGTTCTTTCCCACCTTCTGATTCTTGAATCCAGGTATGTACTGGCTGACCGGATCGAACAGGTCGATCTCCCCGCGCTCCAGGAGCAGCATAACGGCTGCGGCCGTAACCGGCTTCGTCATCGAGTATAGGCGGAAGATCGAATCTCTGGACATCTTGCGTCCAGCTTCAATATCGGCAAAGCCGTCTTCGTGATACCAGCTTTCTTGTCCGTCCTGAATCGCCATGAAGTTCGCACCGGCAATTTCCTTATTGGCAATACTTGCGCTTATCGCTTTGGTGATTAGACGGGTAGTGTTTGAATCCAGCATCTCTAGGTCTCCTTTGGTATAATCCGTTATCTATATTCCAGGGTGAATTGCATTTCACATAGAGAATATTATACGTCTTTCAGAGTGAAATGTAAGCGCATTTCAGTGAAAAAATTGAATTAGTATAGGTTTTCGTTGCTTCGCTTAATTCAATGTTACCTTCCTGGTCATCTATACTAACAGAGAGACTATCACAGGGAGGTAATATATTGAAACAGAGAACAAGATGGCTTGCGGCGGTTCTTACTTTTACAATGTTAATCATGTCGCTGACTGCACTTGGATTACCGGCACAAGCTGGAGCGGTTCCTATTCCGCAATCCTTCGCCAAGGGCGCAGATGTCAGCTGGCTGCCGCAAATGGAAGCTGAGGGCCACAAATTCTATAACGATCAGGGAGACGAAGCGGACCTGCTTCAGATTCTGAAGGATCACGGCATTGATTCCATACGCCTCCGGGCCTTCGTCGATCCATCCGATGATCCGATTAACGGGCATAACAGCACCGAAGAGATGGTTCAGCTGGCCTCGCGTGTAAGCGCTCTCGGCTTCCGGGTGATGGTTGATCTGCACTACAGTGATTCCTGGGCCGATCCCGGGAAGCAGGTTACTCCGGCTGCCTGGGCCAGTGATAACCTGGAGCAGCTTAAAGCACATGTCTCAGAGTACACCACAGAGGTGATGCAAGCGCTGAAGACTGCGGGGGTAACCCCCGAGTGGGTGCAGATTGGGAATGAGATTAATAACGGGATGATGCATCCGCTGGGCAGCTATAGTAATACAGCGAATCTGGTAGAATTGATCCAGGCAGGATCACATGCGGCCAAGGCTGTTTTTCCTGAGACCAAAATCATTATCCACAGAGCCAACGGAGCAGATAGCGGTGTAGATCCTTTCTATGCTGGTCTGGTCGAAGCAGGGCTTAAGGACAGCGATTATGACATCATCGGGTTATCCTATTACCCGGATTCTATCTACACTTCTTCTATTAATGAACTATCCTCCAACATGAATCTTCTGGCTGCAAAATATGGCAAGGAGGTTATGGTCGTCGAGGTCGGCGGCGATGTCAGCAAGAATGTAGATAATGTGTATAACATGCTGGTTGCTGTGCAGAACGGCGTGAAGGCCGTACCTGGCGGCAAGGGAACAGGCGTGTTCTATTGGGCACCGGAGGGAGTCTATTTCGGCTATGGGCTGTCTGCCTGGAATCCGGACGGAAAGCCTTCCTTCGCGATGGATGCTTTTATTGAAGGTGCTTCTGCAATCAACCGGGTGCCGGTTCAGTCGGTAAAAGTAGAGAAGCAGGCCGCTATCCTTGAAGTAGGCGGAACCGGCAGCGTCAAGGCAACGATCAGCCCGGGAAATGCAACCTATAAGGGGCTGACCTTCACCAGCTCTGATGAAGCCATTGTCAAGGTAGACAAATATAAAGGGACGATCTCCGGGCTTGCTGCCGGGACCTCTACCGTAACAGCGGTTACGTATGACGGCGGATTTACAGATTCAACTGAGATCACAGTCTCGCCAAGCACCAGCTTCATTCAGAATCCAGGCTTCGAGGACGGACTGAATGGCTGGAGCGTAAGCGGCGATAGCGCGGCGGTCAATGTGGAGTCGGATGCCCATTCCGGTTCGGCTGCACTGCACTACTGGAGCTCAGGGGCTGCGGAATTCCAAGTCTCCCAGACGGTCACCGGACTTGAGAATGGTACCTATCAGTTATCCGCTTGGGTCTCTGGCGGCGGCGGGGAAGAGACGGCTGAGATTTTTGCAGGCAATCAGAAGCAGGCGTTCGTCAACACAGGCTGGCAGCAATGGAGTAATCCAACCATTGATACCGTTGAGGTTACAGATGGAACGCTGACACTAGGCGCTAATCTGAAATACGCGGGAGACAAGTGGGGGAATATTGATGACTTCAAGCTGATCAAAAAAGCCGGAGCCGTCAGCACCAATAATCTCACGGTGAACGGCGCTAAGTCCGACTGGTATCTGAGCGGCACCAAGCCCGCTACCTTCGGAGACAGCAATGCTTCAGGCGGCTTCGATTATGGGGATGACAAGCCGGTTAACTTCAACCTTACTCATGAAATTAACGGACTGGAGCCGGGAACCTATACCCTCCAGGCCAAAATCTTCGGGGACAAGGGCGAGCCTTCTCCAGGCTCGGTGATGTATGTGATCTCTGAGGGACAGACGTATTCGGTGCCGGTTACCTATTCAGGCAGCGCCTGGCTGAAGCCCCGGACTCTGACGCTAAAGCATGTGCACATAGGGGAAGACGGCAGCGCATCGCTTGGCTTCAAAGTCATCACGGACTCAGACAATCATTACGGCTATCTGCAAGAGGTGACCTTCGTGCGTAATAGCACAACTGCACCTGAGGTTCCAAGTGAACCGGGAACACCTCCAACAACAGAGCCGGAAACGCCTCCAACAACAGAGCCGGGAACACCCCCGGTCACAGAGCCGGTGACACCTCCAGTAACGGAGCCAGTAACGCCTCCGGAAGAGAATCCTGCACCAAGTGCGGAAGCCAGTCCGGCACCAAGCCCGACTGCAGCACCAGGAACGGGCTACGGTTCAGGCTGGACAGCTCCGCTGGCAACAGCACAAGCGTCAGCTACACCGCCAGCCACACCGCAGCCGGAGATTCTGACTGTAACGGAGCCGAAGGTGAATGCACAGAACCAGATTGTGATTCCAATGGCTGAAGGGCAGAGCGTAGTAAGAATTCCAGCTGACGCTGCGGCGCTTAAGGGAATTGCTGCGCTGAAGGTGGAAGGCAAGACGGTGACAGCCGAGATTCCAGGTAAGGTTGTTCAGCAGCTTCAAGCGTTGGCAGGAAGCTCAGCGAAAGGCAGCATGATCTCCGTCGGATTAACTCCATGGTCTGCGGAGCAAAAGGCAGCCTGGACTCTGCAGGCGAAAACCAAGAATGAGGCTGAACTGAGAACAGCCGGAGAAATGTTCAATCTGAATCTGTCTGTGCTGAATCAGCAGGGAGTTAAGACTCCGCTGGCCTCCTTCACCGAGCCTGTCAAGCTTCGCCTGAAGCTTCAGGCGAACGGCAATCCGAAGCTGGCTGGTGTGTATGCAGTAGCAGACGATGGGACGCTAAAATATGTAGGCGGAACCACGGAACAGTCCGTATTGACTTCACAGGTACGGCAATCCGGCAATTATGCTTTGCTGGAGTATGACAAGAGCTTTGCAGATGTGAGTCCGGCAGACTGGGCCTACTCCGTCATTAAAGAAATGGCAGCCAAGCATATTATCGAGGGCGACCGGGAAGGCCGCTTCGCGCCGAAGAGAGAAGTGACCCGTGCCGAATTCGTTACGATGCTTGTCCGTGCCCTTGGGCTAAAAGCAGAAGGCATGAGTTCGTTCGCTGACGTAGACAGCAGCAAGTGGTATTCAGGCGATGTGGCCGCCGCTTTTGCAGCCGGAATCGTCAAAGGGGACGCTACCGGCAAGTTCGCACCCGAGTCGCGTATTACGCGGCAAGAGATGGCCGCGCTGTTTGTGAGAGCCTACGAATTACGTTCGGGAAGTCCGGCTCCGGCGGATTCTTTGCCAGCTTTTGCCGATGCCGAACAGATTGACCGCTGGGCTAAGGAGGCCGTGAGTGCCGCCGGTTCACTGGGCATCATTACAGGTACTCCAGACGGATTCCTTAAGCCCCAGGCCAATGCGACGCGTGCAGAATGTGCGAAGGTATTGAGCTTGCTGCTTAATCTGTAAGCAAGAGAATAAGTAGAAGTAGAGCAGCGATTTTCCTGTAAAGGGGGCGCTGCTCTTTTTTACGGTATAGGAAAATGCGGTTGCGAAAGGGGGAGTGGAATGTATGTGAAAACCGATCACATTGGACGGCGGCGAAGGCACAAGGAGCGAGAGGAGATTGCATCGTGCACCCTAGGTGTGAAACAGGCCGGTTCTAGCTCGCAGTTCCGCTCTAACTTCATCCGGAACTTCCTTCATCGTAAGGTCATCGCCCAGGAACAACAGCCAATTCGTGACTTCCTTCAGCTCCTCCGTGCGGTTGACCTCGACCTCCATTTTCAGGATAGCGGTAGTTTGGTAGGGGTTAGTATAGGACAGTGCCACCCTGAACGGGTGATATTTCCGGTATTGGGCAATGGCACGGGGACCTAGCTCCAGGACAAGGTTGTTTTTCACCTGCTGCTTGCTCAGCTTCTCCTGAATTTTTTTGGTGCTCAGTCTCTTGGGTTCCGGTGAGGGGATGACATCCGTAAGCTGATCAACCGGGATGATCCGTTTCCTGGAGGCGTCCAGGTCGAAGCACTCGATGAGCCACAGGCTTTTCTCCTGGTAGAGACGTAAAAGATACACAACATAAGAGATATCCTTCTGGTCTTCCCGGCAGGTGATTAACAGATAGCGGTCCGCCAGCAGGAGCCGGATCAGCTTGTCCAGCATAGGGTGGGGGAGATCGGACAGATCCAGCAGATCAGGATTGCCCGGGTAGGTACCCTCGAACAGCAGGATCTGATTGAGAAGAACAAGCTCCTCCTGCTGATTCTCCGAGATGAGCCCCAGTAATTTCTCCGTCAGCGACTGGCGGCTCTTTAGATAAGGAAGTTGGCCGTTTCTTGTCGCCATGAAGGCAATGAACAGCGCTTTGACCTCGTTATCCGTGAACCGGACCACCGGAAGGATAGAGTTACGCATAACGGAATACCCGCCATCCCGGCCCACCTCAGCAACCAGCGGCATTCCAAGCGCCTCAATCTCCCGGATATCCCGCTGGGCGGTCGAACGCGAAATATTGAATTCCCGCATGATTTCCGTCAGCGTAAAATGGGCACGATTGTTAATGTACCGCATGATGATGTTGATGCGTTCTATTTTTTTCATTGCGGCTCCTAAACAGGTTCATTTTTTGACATGATTTAAGGTTATCATATACATAGCAGGTGAGGAACACAAATCATGAACAAAGGCGGGATATGACAATGGCAGGGTATACTATCGAAGAGAAAGACAGCTTTATCGTGATTGGTCTGGGCGTTGATCTTAAGAGTGACTACACGGACTATGCCGGGATTTATAAGGAGAAGATGGATTTTTGGCAGGCGGTCAGTGAAGATGGCAGGCTCGACTTGTTAAAAGGGATTGCGGCGAATGATTATGTGTTTGTGGTGAACGAAGCGGTGAACGGCAAAATGATGCATTATGCCGGGGTAATGGCAGGTGCAGAAGCACAGATTCCGCAGGAAGCACGGGTGATTCAATTCCCGAAGGGGGAATATCTCGTAGTGGCAGGCGAAGGAGCGACAACGGAGGAATTAAGCAATACCGTGACGGGCCTGGCCTTCGGACAAGCTTTGCCGCAAGCTGAAGGATACGCCTACGTGGGCGGGCCGAATACGGCTGTGGAGATGGGCAGCCGGGACGGCTCGCTGTATGGTGAAATGTGGATTCCTGTCGTCAGAAACTAAAGTAATGTAATGGAGGATAACTAACTATGGCATATACCGTTGATTTCAAAGAGGTGTCTGTACAAGGTCTGGAGTCGTCGCCCGTTGCTGAGGCGTTGGCGGGACTACGTGCGAATGAAGCGCGTTATTTCATGAACAAGTATAAACATGAATTCACAGTCGTTCCGGCCAGTGAGAGCCAGGAGACGCTGGATTACGTGAACGGGATTCTGAGCAAGGAGCGGGGCCTTGAGTTTGCTGCCAAGCCACTCCAAACCTCACAGTTCCAGGTGGAGAACATACGGTTCGCCTACGTTTTCTATGAGGATGGTCTTGCGCTTAACGTCATGTACACAGTGGTTGACTCCAAGAAGCGGGCGGTCGGCTTCAAGCTCTCAGAGGGGATGGAGATTCCGAAGGAGCTGGAGGACAAGTTCAAGTTCGCACGGCAGAAGTCGAAGCTGGCCGGAACAATCCGGGGATCGTTTTTTGTGATTAAGGGAGAGTATTAATAAAAATCCCCAAACCATATAAGTTCAAAAAGAGGGGCTGCCGACTGGCAGCCCCTTATGGCCGTTCAAATCTCCTCCGCTGTATACGTCTTCTGGGTACGGAGGACCGGGAAGAACCGGTACATCCAGAGCACGGTAATAATCAAGGTGCCAACTCCGCCGATCACGGTTGCAGGTACGGCCCCTACCAGACCGGCCATAGTCCCGGACTCGAATTCGCCAAGCTGGTTCGAGGTACCGATGAATAACGAATTCACTGCATTCACCCGGCCCTGCATCTCCTGCGGCGTGTTGACTTGCACCAGTGTCGAGCGGATAACGACACTCACGACATCCGAGCCGCCGATCAGAACCAGCGCGAACAGGGACAGCCAGAAGCTGTGGGAGATGCCGAACAGCATCCGGCCGATGGCCCGTTCCACCGAATAGCGGGTCAGGATAAGCGAGACGATGATCGCGCCCACCGCCGGGGCGGAACGCAGCAAGCCAAGACCGAGTGAGCCGGTCTTCAGAATATCTTCGGCGAAGATTGGCAACAGTGCCGTGGCCCCGCCAAGCAGTACAGCGAACAAGTCCAGCGAGATCGTACCCAGGATAATCTTGCGGGCGAAGACAAACCGCAGGCCGCTGAGGAAGGTGTCCATGCTGACCGCGTCCAGCTTTTTGACGAAGTGAACAGTCTTGACGAAGAAAATCAGCACCGTAGATACCAGCAGCGCGGCAAGCGAGGCGATGTAGGCGGCAGCCGTACCCCAGACCACGAGGACACCCCCGAGGGACGGGCCGACGATCATCGCCGTCTGCATAGCAGATGCGGACCAGGCTGCTGCCTTCGGGAGCTGATCCCGATCCACAATGTCCGGCACCAGCGCTGCCGAGGCCGGACTCTCGAAGGTGCGGCACGCACCAAGCACTGCTGCGGCTACAAGCAGGTGGACCGCGCTGAGCCAGCCTTCGATACTGCCGAGGACGAGCAGCAGCACGATGAGGCACTCCGTAAGCTGGCATAGGAACACAATGGTGCGGCGGTCATAGCGGTCTGCCGTCTGTCCGGCAGGCAATGTCAGCAGCAGCATGGGCAGGAATTGGGCCAGCCCGACCAGTCCAAGCTGGTAGGCGCTGCCGGTCAGCGCATACATCTGCCAGCCAATCGCCACCGACAGCATCTGGAAGGCGCTGGTGGAGAAGATCCGCGCAATCCATAGACGCAGGAACGAGCGGTTATGCAGTACAGACGAGCGTGGAGTATTCGCATTCGATGTATTTAGTGTGTTCAATGGGTGTCATCCTCCAAGCGATCGGGATTGGGTTCAGATGCGGGTTCCGGCTTCCGCCCGCGCATCTCAGGGTGTTCCTGGAATATTAAGGAGTAATTCTTGCCGTAACGTGCCTCCAGCTCTGGTGCGAAATCTTGCTCTATGCGCATCATCACGACATCGTGATAATAAGACGTCTGCAGCACATCCAGCACAGCGGGATGGTTGCTCTCCAGCGCCGAAGCCTGCGAATGGCGGGGGGAGCTGCCCAG